>CAYGKX010000057.1:10816-14259 GCA_964350225.1 uncultured Rhodospirillaceae bacterium
AATCCCTGATCGGACGCTGAGGAACCGCGAGGATGGCCGAGCCGACCGACAAAGAAGCCGAGAAACACTGGCTGGTCCGCGAGAAGACGATCCGCCTTCTGTGGATTATCTTCGCCGGCGTCCTGGCACTGACCGTGCTGGCCGGCCTTTTCGTCGACTTCAAGTCGCATTTCGGCCTGGAGAACACGTTTGGTTTCTTCGCCTGGTATGGCCTCCTGACCTGCGCTGCGATGGTCGTCTTCGCCAAGGTTCTGGGCGTCCTGATCAAGCGGCCGGAGGACTACTATGATCGCGAGTAGCCTCCCCCCGGCCCTCATTCTCATTCTCGGCGGGCTTCTGCTGCCCCTTCTCGGCGGCTGGTGGCGCAAGGCGGGCATCCTGGTCTTTCCCGCCCTTGCCCTCTGGGTCGTCTGGCAGATCCCGGACGGCGCGCAGCTGACCCTGCCCTTCCTCGATCTGACCGTCCTGTTTCCGAAGGATGCCAGTGTCAAGCCGTCGGATTTCAACCTGATCCTTGTCGAGGGCAGCCGCCTGTCCCGTCTGTTCGGCACGATCTTCACTTTCATGGCCTTCGCGGGCGGCCTCTTCGCGCTTCGCCAGGACAAGGTCGTCGAGCTCTCGGCCGCCTTCGTCTATGCGGGCGCCGCCGTAGGCGTCTGCTTCGCGGGCGATATCATCTCCGTCTTCATCTTCTGGGAGATCATGGCGGTCGCCTCGACCCTGGTTATCTGGGCGGCGCACCGGGAGAAGGCGCGCCGTGCCGGCCAGCGCTATATCGTCGTCCACCTTCTGGGCGGCGTCCTCCTGATGGCCGGTGTCGTCGATTATGTCATCGCAACGAAATCGATCGCCTTCGGCGCCGGGCCGATGTACCAGATCCTCGGGCTCGACCGGCCGGGTACCTGGCTGATCCTCGCGGGCTTCCTGATCAACGCGGGGGCGCCACCGCTGTCCGCCTGGCTGCCCGACGCCTATCCGGAGGCGTCCTACACCGGAACGGTCTTCCTCTCGGCCTTTACGACCAAGACCGCCGTCTTCGTCCTCATCAAGTCCTACGCCGGGTTCGAGCCGCTGATGTGGGTCGGTCTCTACATGATCTTTTACGGGATCATCTATGCGCTGCTCGAAAACGACATGCGGCGCATCCTGGCCTATTCCATCGTGAACCAGGTCGGTTTCATGATCACCGGGATCGGGATCGCCGGCTCGTCGAACCCGGAGTTCAACCAGCTCGCGCTGAACGGCGCGGCCTCCCACGCCTTCACCCACATCATCTACAAGGCTCTCCTCCTGATGTCCGCCGGCGCCGTCCTCTACCAGACCGGCAAGAGCCGCTGTTCGGACCTGGGCGGCCTTTTCCGGACGATGCCGGTGACGATGATCTGCGGTTCCATCGGGGCGCTCGCGATCTCCTCCTTCCCGCTCACCTCAGGCTTCATCTCCAAATCGATGATCTCGGCGAGTGCGGCAGAGCAGCATTTGGCCCTCGCCTGGTTCCTCCTCATGGCGGCCTCGGCCGGCGTGTTCCTCCATGCCGGCATCAAGTTCCCCTGGTTCGTCTTCTTCCAGAAGGACAGCGGCCTCCGCCCGCCGGACCCGCCCTGGCACATGCAGACGGCGATGATCCTGCTCGCCTTCCTGTGCATCGGCCTCGGCGTGTGGCCGGAACCGCTCTACGCCATCCTGCCCTTCCCGGTGACCTACAAGCCCTACACGGCCTATCATGTCGTGGAGATGTTGCAGCTTCTGCTCTTCTCCGGGCTCGCCTTCTTCCTCCTGCTGCCCCTGATGAAGCGGACCCTGACGATCAGCCTGGATTTCGACTGGTTCTACCGGGTCTTCGGCAAGGCGGTGTCGCGGGAGTTCCACGTCAAGGGCAGCAAGCTGGGCCTCGGTTTCGTCAACCAGACCCTGCGCCAGGGCGGCAAGCTCCTGACAGGGATCAACAAGACTCACGGCCCCGACGGCTTCCTCGCCCGCACCTGGCACACCGGTGGCATGGCGGCCTGGATCGCCGTCCTCTTGGTGATCTACCTGGTGGTATATTTCGTCGGATAGCGCCGCCCGGGCGGCCGATACATCCTGACCCGGACTTCGCCTCCCGGCGACGAACCGGTCTCGGCACTGGCGGCCCGAACGAACTTCAGTGCCGGTTGGAGCTGCCGCCGTCGATGGTCACGATCGTCCCGCTGGTGTAGGCAGATCGATCCGAGGCCAGGAAGGCAATCATGTCGGCGATTTCGCGGACATGGGCCGGGCGGCCACGCGGCATGGTCTCGAAGAACTCTTCCCAGCGCGTCTCGTCGCCCAGCACGTCGATCGCCTTGCGGCGCATCAGGGTTCGGATACGGTCGGTGTCGACCGGGCCCGGATTGACGCCGACGACCCGGACGTTGTCGTCCAGGCTCCGGCACCCCAATGCCTTGGTGAAAGCCATCAGGCCGGCGTTTCCGGTCGCGCCGGCGATGTAGTTCGGGTCGAAGGTCTCGCCGCCCGCACCGATAACGTTGAGGATGACCCCGCCCCCGCGTGCCTTCAGCTTTGGGTAGACGACCCGGCACATCTCGACATAGCCGTTCACCTTGAGCGCCCAGCCGGCCCGCCACGCGTCGGGGTCGAAATTCCACAGCGGCCCGCCGGGAATGGCGCCTGCGTTGTTGACCAGCAGGTCGATGTCCCCCACCGCCTCAGCCAGCGCCGCTGGGGCGGCCGGGTCCGTCAGGTCGGTCGGGTGGACCCTGACCTCGACGGCATGGGCGCTCCTCAGCCGTTCGGCCACCGCGTCCAGCTTGTCCGCGCTACGCGCCGCGAGATGGAGGTTGACGCCCTCCTCCGCCAGCACGTCGGCAATGCCTTCCCCGATGCCCTGGGAGGCGCCTGTGACGAGCGCCCAGCGCCCGCGAAGCCCGAGATCCATGACCGTTCCTAGTTCGCGAAGTAGACGATGGCGCCGATGACGACGGCCGCGGCCAGTACCGCCAGGCCGATCTTGACCCAGCTGTAGGGACGCGCGCCCTCGACCTCGCCGGTCTGGCCGTTGACCAGGAACTGGTAGGCCTTGCCGTTGTAGCGATACGCGTTCATCCAGACCGGCAACAAAATGTGTTTGAACGTAATGTCTTCATAGCGCGTGTTCACGTAATGGATACGCTGCTGGTCGCCCCCGATGTCGCGGCGGACATCGCCCTCGATGATGCGGTCCATCTTCGACTTGGCGTCGGTGAAGCCCTCCTCCAGGTCGACCTGATAGACCTCGCTGCGATAGCCGGCGAGATAGTTTTCGTTATAGGGCACGATCTCGCCCAGCTTCCATTCGTCGAGCCGGTCGGCATATTTCTTCGGGATCGACTTGGAGCCGACGATGAGGACGTCGTCGAAGAAGCGATCGACATGGCCCGACACCGGCGTCCAGTCGACCCGGGTCCGCGTCCGTGTCTGGACCT
>CAYGKX010000058.1:0-6176 GCA_964350225.1 uncultured Rhodospirillaceae bacterium
GGCGAGACGGTCGATCTCGACGCCCTTCAGTCGGCCATTCACAAGCTCGCAGGCATTGCCGGTATTTTTGGCGCGGGTGATGTGTCGGAGACGGCCGCCGCGCTCGATGTGCTGCTCGACGCGGGATGCATCGACCGCGAGGCGGAGGTGTTGCTTCGAAAGTTGGGGGACGAGATCGACGCGGTGCTGCGGGAAGGCGGGCTCAGTAGCCCCGACGGCGCATGACGCCCCAGTCCTTCCGGCCCCGGACGAACTGCCAGATGCCGACCATGCGCCAGTAGTTGCTCAGCTGCCGATAACCGAAATTCTCGATGACGGCGATGAAAAGCAGGAGCAGAAGGTCGGACTTCCGCGGAAAGCGCCGCAGCTCGAGTTCGTCGAGGATCAGCGATCCGATGCTGATGAAGATGCCGGCGAAAAAGGTCAGGGCAAGAAAGGCCAGGGCATACTCGAACGACAAGACACCTGCGATCCAGGCCAGCGGAATGAGGATGTAGCCGATGACCTCGGCCAGGGGCCCGATGATGTCAATCAGGAGGCCGACGATATAGCCGAAGAGCGAGATGTTGCCGTTTCGGGGGTTGAGCAGGAAGCGCCAATGGCGCGCCATGGTCTCGATGGCGCCTCGCTGCCACCGGGCCCGCTGCCGCCCGAGTGTCCCGAGATCCTCCGGCACCTCCGTCCAGCATACCGGCTCCGGCACATAGGAGATGATATACTCCCGGCGGATCTTCCGGAAATGGCGGTGCAGCTTGACGATCAGTTCGTAATCCTCGCCGACGGTCCCGAGTGAGTAGCCGCCGACCGCGATCACCGCCCGCCGCTGGAACAGCCCGAATGCGCCGGAGATGATGGTCAGGGCGCCGACCCGGCTCCAGGCCAGCCGGGCCATCAGGAAGGCGCGCAGATATTCGATCGTCTGAAGAAGCGGGAGGAGCCGCCTCGACAAGCCCACGGAGACGATGCGGCCACTCTCGATCCGGCACCCGTTAGCGACCCGTACGGTTCCACCGACCGCCACGGTTCGCATGGGGTCGGCAATAAAGGGGCCGACTGCGCGGATCAGGGCGTCGTCGTCCAGGATCGAATCAGCGTCGATCGAGCAGACGAGCGGCGCGCGCGAGAGATTAATCGCGCAGTTCAACGCGTCGGCCTTGCCGCCGTTCTCTTTGTCGACGACGAGGAGGCGCGACGCGACCGGAGACGCGTAGGTGCCGAGGATCGGCTTGTGCGGCGCCACTTCCTCGAACGCCCGGACGACGGGTTGAAGGTCGAAGGCCTCGCGGAGGGCGTCCATCGTGCCGTCGCGCGAGCCGTCGTTCACGACGACGACCTCGATATGGGGATACTTCGCCGCGAGAAGGGCGCGAACGCTCGCGACGATGCTGGCTTCTTCGTTATAGGCCGGGACGAGCAGCGCGATCGGCGGGGCCACGTCGGCATAGCGATCCCACAGCTGGCCGGCACGTTTCAGCGGCGGTTGTTTCCGGAGCGTGCGATACGCGATATCAAGCTGCACGATGTAGGAGAGATACTGGAGGCAACCGGTCGCGATCACGATGCCGGCCGCGATCTGGGTGGCGACCGTGAAGGCGGAGCCGTCAAGCATGGACGGCCATCCCGCGGTTTTCCTCGATCACAAGGGCGGCGATCCGGGCCGGGGAGCCCGACGCGCTTGTGCTGATACGTTCCAGGACTTCGTGGCCGTTTTCGCGCAACTCCACCAATGCCAGTGCCGCCGTGAGCCGCACATACCATTCCGTATCCGCGAGCAGACGCCCCAGCGCTTCCGCGAGATCCGGCAAGCCGATCAGGCCGACGGCCTCGGCGGCCGATGCGCGCACTTGCCAGTTCGGATCCTCGAGACCGCGGCCGATGGCCCCCGACAGGTCCGGGTAGCCCAGCCGGGCCAGCGCGGCATAGGCCGTCGCGCGGATCTCGGGCGAGGGATCGTCGACAAGGGCGAGGAGCGCAGGCACCGCGGCGAGGTCTCCCTGCTGGGCGAGGGCATGGATGCCGACCTCGCGCATCACCGGGCTCGCCTCACCGTCGGCGACGAGCCTGAGGATCTCGTCGCGATGTTGTTCGGCGCAGCGCGCATAGATCGTTCTCAGGCGCAGCGATGCGCCGCCCTGGCTGTGGTCCAGCCGGTCGAGGATCGCACGTGCCGCGGCGATGTCACCCTGTGCAGTGAGGGAGTCGCCGGCGGCAACGCTGACCTCAGCATCCTCGTCCTGCAGCGCCGAGAAGAGCGCGGTTCTGACGGCGGTGCCGGGAAAGAACTGGAGCGTCTCCGCCGCAAGCTGCCGCCGATGAGCGCGCCTTTCCGCCTTGAGGGCCTTGATCAGGAAGGTGTCCAGTTCTGCCTCGCGGCAGCGGTCGAGCAGGAATTGGAAGTCGGCGCCACGGAGATTCTCCGACAGCTCCTGAAGGACGCTCGCGGCCACGCCCGGGTCCTGCCGGATCGCAGCGACAAGCGGCTCTGCGCTCTCGGTGGACTCTGTCGCTGTCGAATCCAGCATCAGCCCCAGCAGTTTCTGGCGCAACCGCTGGCGCCTGGCGATCGCACGGTCTACGAAAATCCTGCGGATCACGACGTAGAAGGCCAGGACCAGCGCCAGAGCCGCCAGCGCCGACGCGGTCAAATAGATACCGATCAGCAAATCGCTCATCGGAATCGAAAGGTGGCGCCGAAGGAGACGATGAGACGGTCGAAGCTGTCCTCCCGGTTCTCGTGGGCGAGCGACAGACGCAGTTCTAAGCGGCGCGATACCGCATAGGTCGCGCCACCGAAGATCGTCCGGGTCGGGATCAGCAGTCTGTCCGACGTCTCGGGGGCGTCGGAATACCCCACATAGAGGCGCAGCGACGGCAGCGCCTGGACGTCGCCGCGTACGAGGTAGCCCTTCAGATACTTGCTTTGCTGGTCGAGTGTGCTGAGGAACTTGACCGTCAGCCAGGCCCGGCCGCGGAAGAAATATTGCAGGAGTCCCGGCGCGATCAGGTAGGCCGTGCCGTCGGAATAGGTGGACGACTTGGTGTCGAAGGTCAGGACGGTTCCATCCAGCGGGCCCATTTTCTTCACCACCCGTACACCGACCCCGCCCCCCAGGACAAAGCGCGGCAGGAAATCCGCCGCCGGTGTCCCGCCGATGAACCCGTTGGCGCTGAGCCAGGGATACGGCCGGGCGGAGAAGGATCCCTCGATGTAGGTGTCCGACAACTCGTACCGGTTGGCGTAGTGAACCGAGAAGCCGAGGCTGAATGTCGGACGAACGCGGTAGGAGGCGCCGGCGCGCCCTTCGTACCAGTTGGAGCGGCCCTGTGAGAGGCTGCTGAATATCCCATCCAGGTCGACCCGCCAGGGCAAGAGCGCCTCGTCCGCTGCCGGCGGCTTGTTGGACGCGGCCGCGCGCGCGGCGATGGCGCGATCGATGGCGGCGACCAGGTCCCTGGCATCCTGCCGGTCGGGATGATCGCGCGCGGCCGCGGCGGCGCGCGCGCGGGCGGCCTCGAAGTTTCCGGAGAAATAGTCGATCCGCGCCAGGCCCAGCTTCGCGTCCGCGTATTCCGGCGCAAGTATGAGAACCTCGCTGAGGGTCCGGCGCGCCGCGTCGTAGCGCTTCAACGCGATTTCGGTCAGGCCGAGCTGAAGGAGGACATCGACATTCCGCGGCGCCCGCCTCCGGGCCAGGCTGAGCGTCGCGTGGGCGCCGGTGAACTCGCCTGCCCGTCGCAGGGCCGACCCGGCGCGCAGCAATTGGGCGACGCTTCGTCGGTCATTCGCAACGGGGCCAGGGGCGGCCGGACCGGATTGCGCAATCGCATCGGCGCACACCGCCAGCGACAGGAAAAGACCCAAGGCGACGGGCCTGATCATCCTGCCGCCTGAACGAAACGGGAGAGGCGGACCGACAGTTCATCCGCGCTGAAGGGCTTGACGAGATAGTCCGCGGCGCCGAGTTGGAGGGCGCGTACGATATCCTCTTCCTGCTTGCGGGCACTTAGGATCACGACCGGTATGTCGCGGCTGTCCTCGCGATCCTTCAGCGCCGCCAACAGGGCGAAGCCGTCCATGCCCGGCATCATCATGTCAACCACAACAACGTCTGGCCGGAAGTCGGCGAGAGTGGTCAGTGCGGTCGGCGCGTCCTCGACCGTGCAAATGACATAGCCGCGCTGTTCCAGCTTGTGCGCGATGACCTGGCGAAACAGCGGGTCGTCATCGACCGCGAGAACGCGCAGGGTGTTGGTCATGATTTCGCTCCTGCCCAGCCGGGCCCCCCGTCTTCACCTGGCGCCAGGGCAGTCCGAGGGCCGGCCGGCGGCGCGACAGGTTGGCGGTTCTCTGGGCACAGGAACATTGGGCGCGGTCTCTCGAACGTGAAATACGGCGAATTTTTCAACACTACTTTATCGTTCGGGGCAATCTGTCGATCCCCCAAACACTGAGGCCAATGCTTGCGCTCGTCAACATCGACTGGTGGGGTTTCCGACTAAAAATAAATGTAAAATACAGCAGATATATCAAATTGTATTGGGTCCATCTTTTCGGAAAATTGAATTAGTATCTTTCCAGGAAATGAAACGACACTCGTTTCATGAAATCCTGCGGGAAGAGATGAAGACGCCAAACGAATCGCTAACGATTTGGTCTCGCACGGCGGACGGCGCGGATGACCACGATTCGCTGCCGCCGACGGCGCAGGGCACCATTGATGTGTCCGGCAATCCTCTCATCCGGTTGGACGCATGAGCCTGATCTGGGAAGCGCTGTTCTCCAACGTCGCACTGGTAACGATCCTTATCGTCGCATGGGATTTCGTATCGGACTGGACAGGTCGGCTGCCGCGCGCGGTGCTGGCCCTGGCCTTCGGCGCCGTGATGGGGCTGGGGGCGATGGCATCGATGGTGCTGGCGCAAACCATCATTCCGGGTTTCATATTCGACCTTCGGGCACCGCTGATTGCGGCTGCCGGCTTCTTCGGCGGGCCGATTGCCGCCATTGTCGCCTCACTGGTCGCGATCGCCTGTCGGCTGTATCTGGGCGGCCAGGGGGCGATCGTCGGCGTGATCGGCATCCTCCTGCTCGGCGCTGTGGGCGTGATTGCCTATTACACAATCCGCCGGCGGGCGCAGGGCCTTCGGATGATCCTGTACTTCAGCCTGGCCGTCACGCTCGGGGTGTTCATCAACTTCCTGGTTCTCCCGGTCGATGTCTGGATGGCGCTCCTCAAGCGCATCGGGCTGCCCCTTTTCACGCTGGTTTTTGTCAGCGCGATGATCATCGGCTTTCTTCTGTACCGGCTCATGCGGCGGCAGGAACTCACGACGGCCAACTTCATCTATCGTTCGATGGTCGACGAAATGCCGGACCCGATGAGCGTGAAGGACCCGGATGGACGAATTCTCGTCGCGAACCCTGCGACCGCCGCCCTGTTCCGCACCGACAGTGCGGAGGGAATGATCGGCCGCCTGGATTCGGAGTTTCTTCCGCCCAAGGCAATCGAGGAAATCCGCCAACATGAAAGGGCGGCCATGGAAGCGGGCGAAGTGCGTCGATTCGAGAACCCCAACCGGTTCGAGGACGACGACAGAGGAGCCTGGCTGTCGACCCTGAAGGCGCCGCTGCGCGACATGTCCGGCCGGATCATCGGCGTCATTACGCACAACCGGGACGTCACTGAAATCCGCCGCGCCAACATGATGCGCGACGAATTCATCTCCACGGTCAGCCACGAACTGCGCACCCCGCTGACGTCTATCCGCGGGTCGCTCGGCCTGATCGTTTCCGGCGTGGCAGGCGAATTGCCGCCGAAGGCCGCGAACCTGGTGAAGATCGCCCACACCAACAGTGAACGACTTGTCGCCCTGATCAACGACATCCTCGACATCGAGAAGATCGAGGCCGGCAAGATGGCCTTCGACATCCGGAAAGAGCCGCTTCGCCCGATCGTCGAAAGCGTTGTCACGGCCAGCGCCGCCTTTATGCCGGAGCGAAATGTCGCCATCGTCTTGCACGACGACGCGCCGGGCGCAGAGGTGATGGTGGACCCGGACCGCATGCATCAGGTGCTGTCCAACCTGCTGTCGAATGCCGTCAAATACTCGCCCCAGAACGACAAGGTGACGGTGCGAATTTCACGGAACGACGGATATGTGCGCTTGTCCGTGTC
>CAYGKX010000058.1:6186-14228 GCA_964350225.1 uncultured Rhodospirillaceae bacterium
TCTTCGGCAAATTCGCGCAGGCCGACGCGTCGAGCACGCGGCAGGTGGGCGGCACGGGTCTCGGCCTCAGCATCGTGAAATCCATCGTCGACCGACTGGCCGGCAGGGTTTCTTTCGAAACCGAGACGGACGAGCGGGCGGGCAGCGGGACGACCTTCCATGTCGACCTGCCGGAAGTTTCGTCCGCGCGGGCGCAGCAAGAGGACGAAGTTGCCGGAGAGGATATGGAAGCCGGGACGGGGCCGCGCCATCGTGTGCTCGTGTGTGAGGACGATGGCGATGTCGCCCGGGTCATCCAATCGATGCTGGTTACGGAGGGCTTCACAAGCGACGTCGCCGCGACCGTCGCGGATGCCCGCAAGGCACTGGCCGAAAGGGACTATGTCGCGCTGACACTCGACATCAAGCTCGCCGGTGAATCCGGGCTCGACATTTTCGAGCATCTTCGGGCGGCGAAAAGAAACTCGGACATTCCCGTGATCGTCGTATCGGTTGTCGCCGACGAAACGCGACGCTCCCTGAACGGAGCGGCGGTCGGCATCGTCGACTGGATCCAGAAGCCGGTTGCGCCAGACCGGTTGCGCCGTGCACTGTCGGCCCACCTTCGGCCTGACTCCGATGCTGCGCACCGGGTCCTGCATGTCGAGGACGACAGTGGCGTTCAGGAAATGCTGGCGGGAACCCTCGGCGAAAGCGTTTCGGTCGCCTATGCCCAGTCGCTCGCCGAGGCACGTGCGGCGACGGCGCGGGAGCGGTTCGATGTTGTGATCCTCGATGTCGCCCTGCCGGACGGTTCAGGCATCGAACTGCTGGACGGATTACCACCCGAAACAGCGGTCATCGTTTTCACGGCCTCCGACCTCGATGCCGACCTGGCGGCGAAAGTCGACGCCGTCCTCACCAAGACGAAAACCTCCGAACTGGACGTTGCCCGTATGGTGCGCCGCTTCCTGCCGGGCGGCGACCTGGGCCGCAACAATCCGACAAATCAGGAAAAGGGAGCCGAATGACCGCCCTCGCACGCAAGATCCTCTATGTCGACGACGAGGCCGACATCCGTGAGGTCGCCCAGATGTCCCTGGAGATCGACCCCGCCTTCCAGGTGCGCCAATGCGCATCCGGCCCGGAGGCGCTGACGGCGGCGGTCGACTGGCAGCCGGATCTGATCCTCCTGGATGTGATGATGCCGGCGATGGACGGTCCGGAGACACTCGAACGCCTGCGCGCCAACCCCGTGACCGCGGGTATCCCGGTCGTCTTCATCACCGCCCGGACCCAGAGCAACGATGTCAGCCGGTTTCTCGAACTGGGTGCGGTCGGCGTCATCGCCAAGCCGTTCGATCCGATGAGCCTTGCCCGGGACGTGGCGGGTTATCTCCCGTCCTGACCCGTTCTACGCCGCTTTCGCCTCCGACAACGCCCGCCAGACGCGTTCCGGCGTTGCCGGCATGTCGATCGGCTGGGCGCCGGCGCGGGCCAAAACATCGGAGACTGCGTTCATGAGAGCGGGAAGCGCGCCGGTCACGCCGGCCTCGCCGCACCCTTTGACGCCGAGCGGGTTCGTCGTCGAGGGCACGGGATGAAAGCCGACCTGGAAATTCGGCGCGTCGTCCGCGCGGGGCAACGCATAGTCCATGAAGGAGCCCGCAAGCGGCTGGCCCTCCTCGTCGAAGACGGCGAGTTCCATCGTCGCCTGGCCGATGCCCTGTACGATACCGCCGTGAACCTGACCTTCCACGAGCATCGGATTGACGATCGTGCCGAAGTCGTCGACGACCGTGCAGCGATCGACCGCGACCGTGCCAGTGGCGGGGTCGATCTCCACTTCGCAGACATGGCAGCCGTTGGGGAAGGCCGAGGGAGGCGTCTCGGAGACCAGCTCGCTGTCCAGGCTCTGCGGCAGGTCCGATGGCAGGTCTCCCGCGGCGACCTTTGCGGCGATCTCCAGCAGGCTGACGGAGCGGTCGGTGCCGGCGATCGTGAATTGCCCTGCGGCGAATTCGATGTCGTCGGCCGACGCCTCCAGCAGATGGCCCGCGATCTTCCGGCCCTTGTCGATGACCTGGTCCGCCGCGTCCAGGACCGCCTTGCCCGTCGACATGATGGTACGGGAGCCTCCGGTCCCGCCGCCCACTAGCAACTCGTCGCTGTCGCCCTGCAAGAGGTCGACCTGGTGCCAGGGAATGCCGAGCTTGTCGTGCAGCACCTGGGCGAAGGCCGCGTGGTGACCCTGGCCGTAGTCAAGGGTGCCGGTCACGACGGTGACCCGCCCGTCGAGCCCGAAGCGGAGGCCGCCCATCTCCTTGCCCGGCGGGGCCGTGACCTCGAGATAGACTGAAAGCCCGCGTCCGCGCAGGAGCCCCTTGTCGGCCGACGCCTTCTGGCGCGTCTCGAAACCCTGCCAGTCGGCGGCCTCAAGGGCCTGGTCGAGCAGTCCCTCGAAATCGCCGCTGTCGTAGACGAGCCCCGACGGCGCCTCGAAGGGCACCTGGTCTGCCGGGATGAGGTTGATCCGGCGCAGCTCTGTCGGGTCGCGTCCGGTCTCCCGTGCCGCCTCCTCGATCAGCCGCTCGCGGATGTAAACGCCTTCCGGCCGTCCCGCGCCCCGGAAAGGGCCCACCGGCGTCGTGTTGGTAAAGACGCAATGGGCTTCGACGCGGAGAAGGGGCGTCCGGTAGGGTCCGGGCACGTTCTTCAGAATGTTGACGCTCTGGATATGCGGGCCCATCGCGCTCGGCCAGGCGCCGAGATCGCCGATGGTGCGTACCCGGATGGCGAGGAAATGTCCCACGTCGTCCATCGCAAGCTCCGCCTCGACATGGGAGGACCTGCCATGCTGGTCGGACAGGAAGCTCTCCGTCCGGTCGTCGCGCCAGTGGACCGGCCGGTCCAGGGTCTTGGCGGCATGCAGGAGCGGGATGTACTCGGGATAGGGCGGGGCCTTCATGCCGAAGGAGCCACCGACATCCTGGGCGATCACCCGGACGGCGCCCGGCTCGACATTCATGATGTCGGCAAGGCCGCGGCTCAGACCGAAGGCGCCCTGGCAGCCGACATGTATCTCGTACCTGCCGGTGTCGCGGTCGTGGGTCGCGACGGCCGAACGCGGTTCGAGCGGCGCGGCGACGACCCGGGTGTTGACCAGCCTGATGCCGGTGACGTGCGCGGCCTTGGCGAAGGCTTCCTCGATGGCCGCCTCGTCGCCCTGCGCCCAGTCGAGCGCGAGGTTGCCGGGCACCTCGTCATGCACATGGGGGGCGCCGTCCGTTTCCGCGGCGGTCGGGTCGGCGACGGCGGGCAACGGATTGTACTCGACCTCGATGGCCTCGGCCGCGTCGCGCGCCTGGGCCTGGGTCTCGGCGACGACGAAGGCGACCCCTTCGCCGACATAGCGGACACGGTCCCGGGCGAGCGGCGGGCGGACCGGCGCCTTCAGGGGCGACCCGTCGACATTCTTCAGCGGCAGCTTGCAGGCGAGGCCCTTGTAGCCGGCCGCGTCGAGCGCCTCCGCCGTATAAACGGCTAGGACGCCGGGCATCTCGGCCGCTCCGGTGATGTCCAGCGTCTCGATTGTGGCGTGGGCGACCGGCGAGCGCAGCATCACGCCCCAGGCCTGTCCCGGCAGGTGAATATCGTCGCTGTAGCGACCGGCGCCGGCGACGAGGCGCAGGTCCTCCGGGCGGGGAGCGGAGTCGCCGATGCCGTAGTCCGACGCGGCGTTCGGGTCGATGTCGTTCTGTCGCATGTCATCCAGTGATCGGTGGCGCGGCCCGGAACGGGGCCGGCAAGGGGCTGCGGTCTGGTTCGGACGGTCCCATCCGGGACCGGGCGCAGCTTACTGGATTTCGCGCGGAGGTGAACCTCTTCCGGCTCCGCGGAACAGGCATTCGGCGAGGGCGGGGACGAGCGGGAAGAACTTGCGGCGGGGAGGGCAACCAGCCCTCCCCGGCCGAAAGCGTTACTTCGCGAGGGCGAACTTGCCGTCCTTGACGGTCAGCAGCACGACGCTCGACGCCTGGGCGCCGAAATGGTCGGTCGGCGAATAGCTGTAGACCGCCGTCACGCCGACGAAGTCCTTGAGGCCTTCGATCGCGGCGCGGATCTTCGCCTTGTCGGTGGCGACGAACTTCTCGATCCCGGCCTTCTGCGGATCGTCGGCTTTCAGGTCGCCGACGACATAGAGCTTCGAGGACGGGATCAGGATGCCGTCCGCCGCGGCGCCGGCCAGCCGGATGAAGTTGAAGTCGTTCGCGGCATGGGACAGGTAGAGCGGCCCCTTGATGCCGAGCTGGCGATAGTTCTTCGTCGCGATCGCCTGGCCCGGGCCGGTCGCCCAGATGACCGTCGCCTGTGCGTCGCTCGACCGGATCTTGGTCAGCTGCGGCGTCATGTCCTTGTCGGCATTGCCGTAGGTCTGCTGGATGACGATCTTGATGCCGTATTTCGAGGCATGGGCCTCCAGCTGCTTGCGGCCGCTGGTGCCGAAGCCGGAATCGGCGTTGAGCAGCGCGATCTTCGTGATGCCCTTCTTCTTCATGTCCGACATCATGACGCTCTGCACCAGGACGTCGGTCAGGGGGGCGAGGAAGATGTAGGTCTTCTTCGACGGTGGCAGGACGATCCCACGCGATCCGCCGTTCGCGATGACCGGCATCTTGGCCCGCTGGATGGTCGAGATGATGGCGTAGGAAGAGCCGCTGTTCATCGCGCCGATGATGCCGACGACACCGCTTTCGATCAGCCGCTTGGTCGCGGTGACGGCCTTGGTGTTGTCGCTTTCGGTGTTGATGTTGATAAATTCGACCTTCTTGCCGTTGATCCCGCCGGCGGCGTTGATCTGATCGACGGCGAGTTGCGCGCCTTCGAGGCCGGGGCGGCCGAGCGAGGCCAGAAAGCCGGAGGTTTCGAGCAACCCGCCGATCTTGATCGTATCCTGGGACTGGGCGGCGATCGGCGTCGCGAGCATCGCGGCGGCGGCACCGAAACTAATCAACAATCGTTTGACCATGGTCCTCTCCTTCGTGACGGTGTGTCCTGTCTTCTCAGTCGACGTTTCTTCTCCCTGTTCTTCAGTCCCGGCGGGGCGGGCGGTCGCCGCTCAGCCGTCTCCGATGCTGTCGAGCGCCGCGGCGAAGAGTGCGGGCGCGGGAACGCTGATGCCGCCGCCGATCCGGCCGCGTTCGCCCAACCGGTCGAGCATGCCGAGCGAAATGGCGAGCGATTGGCCGCTGTCCGCGATACGGCGGGCGGACAGGCCGGTGCGGATCGTGGCGCGGGTCAGGCCGGTATGGCGGCCGACGAAGACCGTGCGGCCCAGATCCTCCGGCCGTGCGGGCATGTAGTCGCCGAGCGCTTCGCGCTGTGCCGGCGCGTGATGCATGGCCATCGCGCCGAAGCCGAGCGCGTCGACCAGCGCGCTGTCGCCGATTGCGCCCAGCCGGTCGCCGGGATCGATCCCGGGCTCCAGCGCACCCGTGGGCGGGACGGCCGGCGCTGCCGTCCACACGTCCGGGGCGCCGGACAGTTTGATCCCGACCTCGATGCCGTTGGCACCGAGCGAAGTGACGATGGCACTGCCCTCGATCCCCTCCGCGGCGGAAGCGATGCAGCGGCAGGCCGCCATCCAGAGGTTGAGAAAAATGCTCGGGCTGGTGTCGAAGAAGCTCGAGACTTCTTCCGGTACGGGGCCGCCGGCCCCTTTCAGGAGATCGTGTAGCGCCGCGGTCGCTGCCATCGTACGGCCATGGCAATCGTCGCCGGCGGCGAGCGCGGCGTCGGCCATGGCGAGGAGATCGAGCCGCGATTCCGCCAGGGGGCGAAGGGCATCGGCCATGGTGGTGTTCAGCCAGCGGACATGGTCGACAACATCGGAACCGGGCTTGCCGAGGCGCAGGGCCGGTCCGCTGCCGCCGTTGATCGGCGACACCGCCATTCGTCCGGTGCCGGAGGCGTCCTCGACCGTCTGCACGATCATGGAGGGCGACAGGACCGATGCCAACGGCACCGCGGCGCCGGCGTCCTGAGCGGGGCGAAGGATAATTTCCCCCGTCGCGATCCGGCTTGCCGCATCGTCGGCGTTGGCGGCCCAGCCCTCGAAGATCGCGGCGGCGGCGGCCGAATTGGCGATCGGCCTGCAGGGACCGTCCGCGCCGATCGGCGGTCCCGCGTGAAGGATTTCGCCCTCGCCCAGGGACAGAACTTCACGGGCCGGGGCGAGACCGGTCCAGACCGGGCGGGCGGCCGTTATCCGTTCCCAGGCAAGGCGATCCGCCGCGGGGATGTCTGTTATTGTCGTCGTCATCGGCTCTTCCTTCAGACCGCGGAACGCAGGGAATGGCGCGAGGGGGCGCCGTCAGCACCGCCCGCGCCGCCGAGATAGGCGGCGGCGATATCGGCATCGCGCATCAATTCCTCCGCGCTGCCGCCGGCGACGATCCGGCCGCCGGACAGGACATAGGCGCGGTCCGCGATCTTCAGGGCGGCGTGGGCGTTCTGTTCGACGAGGAGCACGGTCAGTCCGCCGTCGCGGAGCCGCATGAGGGTGGCGAAGATCTCGTCGACGATCTGCGGGGCGAGGCCCAGAGAGGGTTCGTCCAGCATCAGCAACCGGGGGGCGTTCATCAGCGCCCGGCCAATTGCGAGCATCTGGCCCTGGCCGCCGGATAGTGTGCCGGCCTGCTGGTCGTGCCGTTCCTTGAGAAGCGGGAAAAGCCGGTGAACGTCTCCCCGGCGCTCCTCCAGGATGCCGTGGCCGCGGGCACCGGGAAGCATCAGGCCGAGATAGCCGCGTTTCTCGGTGAGCGCGGCATAACTGCCGAGCATGAGGTTGTCGTCGACCGAGAGAGAGGGGAAGAGCTGGCGACCCTCCGGCGCCAGGCTGACGCCGGCCCGGACGACGGCATCTGCCCCCTTGCCGAGCGGCTTGCCGTCCAAGTCCAGCGAGCCTGTCGCCGGTGTCTCGATCCCGGCGATCGTCTTCAGAAGCGTGCTCTTGCCCGCGCCATTGGCGCCCAGGATGGCGACAATCTCGCCCGTGTTGACCTCGAGCGATACGTCCTCGAGCGCCGTTACGCCGGCATAGCGGACAGTCAGGTTGTCGATGCCGAGCAGTTTCGGGCCGCGGGCCTTTTCGAGCCGCACGACCTCCGCCCCGGTGACGTCCTCAGCCTTGCCGAGATAGGCTTCCAGCACCTTTGGGTCGGAGCGGATCACGGAAGGTTCGCCCTGGGCGATGACGGTGCCCTGGTCGAGGACGACGATCCGGTCCGACAGTTCGCCCACGACACCCATGTCGTGCTCGACGAGGACGATGGTCTTGCCTTCGTCGGAGATGCGCCGGATGAGGGCGATCAGTGCCGTCTTCTCGGTCTCGTTCAGGCCCGCGCCGGGTTCGTCCAGCAGCAGGATGTCCGCGCCGGTCGCCAGCGCCCGGGCAATGCCCAATAGGCGCTGCTGGCCGGCGGGAAGGCTGTCCGCCTGGCGGTCGCCCAGATCGGCGAGGCCGACATAGGCGAGCAGTTCGCCGGCCCGCGCGGCGAGATCCGATCCGACCCGCCGGGCGCGTCCCCAGCGATTGAAGGCGGCGAGAAACCCGAGGCGCGAGTGGGCGACGCCGCCGGCCATGACATTCTCGCGCAGGGTCATGTGGCCGAAGACCTCGGCCGCCTGGAAGGTCCGGCCGATGCCGCGCCGGTTGATCCGATACTGGCCGGAGCCCTGGATCTCGACGTCCTCGTGCAGGACCTTGCCGGCGCTGGGCGCGAGCGCACCGGAGATGACGTTCAGGAGGGTCGTCTTGCCGGCGCCGTTGGGCCCGATGAGCGCGCAGACGTGGTTGGGCTGGACATCGAAGGTCAACCCGTCGAGCGCGACGACGCCCCCGAAGCGCACCTCGATGTCTCGCACGTCAAGCAGGGCCAAGCCCACGTCCCCTTCACATTTCGGACACCGGCCGTTCCCCTGGCCGTGTGGTGCCGGTCACCCTAGTCAGATCAGATCAGCGCGGGGGCCGAGGGGCGTTCAGCGGTTCCCCATGAACATCA
>CAYGKX010000059.1:0-14215 GCA_964350225.1 uncultured Rhodospirillaceae bacterium
GCGCCGCCGCCATCGCGCTCGCGTCTGCACTGTTCTGCATCTGCGTCTTGAGCACGGACATCTGTCCTATGTCGATGACCAGCGCAGCCCCTCCGAGCCCCAGTATGGTCAGGAAGCTCAAGAAGATGGCGCTCGCACCGGAGTCTTCTTTCAGGAAACGTCGAATGGGTTTCACGAACTCTTCGCCCGCAGATTTAGATAACTGCGTTCTTGCGCAGTAATCGTCATCGATTAGTTAATGCTCTGAGCCTGATTAATAATATATTTTTGATATTTCAGATGGATGTTTTTATGGCGAATAGCGTTCGCCAAGAAACCGAATACAGGGCGACACCGTTCGCCCGCAGAATGCGCGACCGCCGCACTTCGCCGATCGAGGGAGCAATTCGTTTGACGGGTGGAACCGGATGGAGGGGAGATTATCTGTCCCGCATCGTTTCGACGTGCCTGGCGACCGCTGCCTCCGCCCTTTCCGGATCGCGGGCGGCGAACGCGTCGCCGATCTCGGCATGGGCCTTACGCATCCGGTCCGTCTGTTCCTCCTCAATCGGAGAAAGCAGGCAGAAGCGCAGGAACTGGTCGTACAAGCGACGCAAGGTCTCGCTCATTACCGGGTTCCGGGCGGCCGAAGCGATGGCCTGATGGAACTCCCGGTCGTGAAAGACCAGTGTCTCGACCTCCTGGGATGGCAGCCGGTCGGCCTCTTCTGCCAGAGCGACTACCTTTGAAATCTGTTCGTCCGTCCCCCGTTCGACGGCCAGGCGCGCGCACTTGGGTTCGATATGCAGGATCAGTTCGGCGATGTTGACGGCATTTGCCCGGGTCAGCGGCGTGACCATCACACCCGTGCGCGGGATGATTTCCACGAGCCCATCAAGTGCCAACCGGTCAATCGCCTGGGATACCGGGGTGCGTCCTATGCCGATGTCCCTGCTGATATTCTCGACATTGAGCAACTCGCCAGGCCGGTACTGGAACGTAATGACGCGTTCCCTGAGAATGTCGGCGGCTCGTTCGCGCAATCCTTCGACTTCTCTGGAAGACACTGTGTAATTCCCACGGTCCCGGGTTCGGCGGTTGAACTGACTCTTGGCGGTCAATTTCGCATAATCGACCGGATTCTCGGTTACAGAACGTTTGCAAATTATTAAGGCCCTGCCTGAAATAAACTGGATTAATGCGGCCGAATTTGTGCAGGTGCAACCAGAGCCCTGAACTTCTATTGCCAATTTGGAAGAAAACTTTTCGCATCTGTACTCAATGCAATCACCACTCTCGCCGGTGATGCTGAAATTCAACGGACAACATTAGTATTGATGCGATGCAATTTAATATCTGGCCTGCCTTAAGGCCGTTGTCCCGACGGAACGCGGCAGTTCGCACGCAAGCGCCGGCACCATTCGACACGTCTGTGTGCGGCTCGATGGCCGAACACAGGGGATGCCGCGATCGAACCTGTTCCGCCGGGCGCCAGACAAAGACGTATGCGGGACACTGAAATGACCGACGAAGCGCCCTACTTCGAGCTGTTCAACGCCAACCCCCAGCCGATGCTGATTACCGACCGGGACTCGCTCGAAATCCTTGCCGTCAACGAAGCCGCCATCCGGGAATACGGTTACACGCGCGAAGAATTCCTGCGCCTCACGATCAAGGATCTGCGTCCGGAGGAGGACGTCCCTCGCCTGATCGAAACCCTCACCCAGAGTGACGAAAGCTTCCGCAGGCACGGCGTTCACCGGCATCGCCGCAAGGACGGTCGGCTGAAGTATGTCGAGGTCATTGCCAACCACGTCACGTTCGATGGACGTCATGCCGCTCTGGTGATGGCGATCGACGTGTCGGCGCGCCGGGAAGCAGAGGCCGCCGCACAGCGCGCTCAAGCCCTCCTCAGAATCGCCGGAAGGGTCGCCAAGGTCGGCGGCTGGTCCTATTCCCTTCGAACCCGACGCTTCGAATGGTCGGACGAACTGAACGCGATTTTTCAAGGGTCGGCAAAGAGCAGCACTTCCATCAGGGAAGCCCTGTCCTTCATCGTGCCGGAATGGCGCAATCTCGTTCGGTCGTCCTTCGAAGGCTGCCTTCGGGACGGCCTGCCCGTGTACGAGGAAATCGAGGCGATCACTATACCCGGCCGCCGAATCTGGATCCGCATTTCAGCGGAACGGGTGAGTGACGAGGCCGGTAACGTCACGGGCGTGGAGGGCGCCGTTCAGAACATCACCGACGAGCACGAAGCCCGCGCCTGGAGCGAGGAACGCCTGCGGCGTTTCCTGGATGCGATTCCCACTCCGATCTGGAGTGCGACGCCACATGGCAAGATCGACTACGTCAACAAGGCGCTCTGCGACTACGCCAACATCGAACCGGACCTGATCGACCCCAACGACCTGCGACCCATCGTGCATCCCGAGGATTTCGATCGCGTCTTCGCGAGGAGTACCGAAGCCTTCCGGAACGGTGTCGCCAATGTCGACGAAGTGCGCCTCCGTCATCACGAGGGCGGATTTCGATGGAACCTCATTTCGAGTTCGCCGCTCAGGGGCCACGACGGCCAGGTCATCAAACATTACGGCAGCCTCGCGGACATTCACGACATCAAGCTGGCACAGGCAGCACTCTTCGATCGGGAGAAGCGCCTGAATACGATCTTCGAGCACGTCCCGGAATGCGTGAAGCTGGTGGGCGCAGATGGCACGCTGCTCGACATCAACGAGGTCGGCTTGGCGATGATCGGAGCCGAAGCGAAGTCCGACGTGGTCGGGCTGCAGACGGAGAGCCTGATCCATCCGGACGATCGTGAGACCTTTTCGGCGCTGCACCGCTCCTCCCTGGAGGGGAAAAGTGGCAGAGCAACCTTTCGCATCATCGGCCTGCACGGCGATGAACGCTGGGCGGAATCCCATTCGACGCCATTGAGCGGGGTCGATGGACGCATCGACGAAGTTCTGAGCGTCACGCGCGATATCACCGAACGCAGGCAATCGGAAACCGCCCTGATCGAAACGCTGAACCGGAACGAGTCGGTCCTCGCGGCCACTGTCGACGGCATCCACGGCTTCGATTCGAGCGGACGGGTCATATTCGAGAACGCGGCGGCGGTCGCCATGCTGGGTTGTGCCAAGGGCGAATCCCACGCGAACGTCACACACGAAATGTTCCATCACCACCGGGCCGACGCACAGTTCGACCCGATCGACGCCTGTCCGGTCTGTCAGACATTGCGGGATGGAGAGACGCGCAAGGTGGAGGATGAAGTCTTCTACCGGAAGGACGGCAGCAGCTTCCCGGTCGAATATACGGTCACGGCTATGCGTGACGCTGCGGGCTCTGGCGTCACCGGTGCCGTCGTAACCTTCCGCGACGTCACCGTGAGCCTGCGCGAGAGTGCGTTGCATGCTCTCGAGGCACGCGTGCTCGAAATGGTCAGCGCCAGCGCCGGGCTCCCGGAAATTCTCGAAGAGATCACGCGAACCGTCGACCGGCTCATTCCGGGGGTTCGATCCTCGATACACCTGATCGACGACATGGGCTGCTTACGCCTCGGCGCGGCGCCGGCGATGCCGGCCGAGTTCAGGGACATGGTCGACGGCCTGCAAATCGGCGAGAATGTCGGCAGTTGCGGTACGGCGGCATGGCGCCGCGAGCCGGTGATGGTCGTCGACACCCGGACTGGTCCGCTGTGGGCGGACTTTCCGGAACTGATCGAAAAATTCGATATCCGGGCGTCGTGGTCCATCCCAGTGCTCGACGTCCAGAACGCCGTCCTGGCGAGCTTCGCGCTGTATTACACCGAACCCACCCGACCCAGTCCGGATACGGAAAGCATCGTCGCCCGCGTATGCCAGTTCGTCCGGACCGCCATTGAGCGCCAGGGTGCGAGCGAGGCGCTGCGCACCAGCGAAGAGCGCTTTCGGACGATCGCGGAACATATCGATGAGGTGTTCTGGATCCTGGATGCGGAAAGCGACGGCATTGTCTATGTCAGCCCCGCCTTCGAACGGGTATGGCAGCGTGCGTGCTCGGACCTCTACGCCCATCCGAGGCTCTGGATGGATGCCATACATCCCGACGACCAAGAACGTGTCGCCGCCGCGGCCCGGCGCCAGAAGGACGGGCCCTATTTCGAGGAATATCGCATTCTGCTGCCCGACGGGACGGTCCGCTGGGTCATGGACCGCAGTAAGCCGGTCAAGGGACCCGACGGTCGGGTGAGCCAGGTCATCGGCAGTGCCCGCGACGTTACGATCCGCAAAGAATCGGAAATCGACCTGCGTGACAGGCTCAAGGAGTTGAACTGCCTGTACCGGGTGTCGGCCCTGACCTCTGACCAGGAACAGCCCATCGACCTCGTCTGCACGGGCATCGTCGACAATCTGGTCGCGGCCATGCGGCATGAGGAGGTCGCGGTCGCGCGGGTCAGGCTGGGGGACAGGGAGTTCACATCGAAGGGGTGGGCGCAGCCCGTCGCCTCGCTCGTGGCGCCGATACGCCGGACAGACGGAGAGACCGGGTCAATCGAGGTTGCCTATACAGCGGAGCGGGCCGAAACGGGTTCCCCCCATGGGCCATTCCTTGAGGAAGAATTCAACATGGTCCAGACCGTCTCCAGACACCTGGCGGAGATGCTGGATCATCGCGACCTCGCGATCAAACTGACCCAGTCGGAGCGTTTGAAGGCGATCGGCCAGCTAACGGGGGGCGTCGCGCACGATTTCAACAATCTCTTGACCGTCATTCTTGGCAACGCCGAAACGCTTGCGGAAAGCCTCGACGACGATGCGCGGCTGCAATCGCTGGCCGAGACGACAGCGACCGCCGCGGAGCGGGGCGCGGAACTCGCCAACCGGCTGCTCGCCTTCGCGCGTCGTCAGCCGCTCGATCCGACGACGACGGACGTCAACCAGCGCATTATCGACATGGACGGGCTGTTGCGGCGCACCCTGGGCGAGCATGTCGAATTTTCGATCTATGCCCAGCCGGACTTGTGGACGGCGATGATCGATGCGGCGCAGATGGAGAACGCGATCCTCAATCTCTGCATCAATGCGCGCGACGCCATGTCCCACGGCGGAAAGCTGGTCATCGAAACCGACAATTTCGCGATCGACGCGGAGTTCGCGGCCCATCTCGGTGAAGTCGATCCGGGAGACTACGTAATGATTGCCGTGTCGGACACAGGGTCGGGCATGAGCAAGGAAACGCTTCGACGGGCGTTCGAACCCTTCTTTACGACCAAGGAAGTCGGGCGCGGCAGCGGACTGGGCCTCAGCATGGTCTACGGTTTCGTGAAGCAGTCCAAGGGACATATCCGGATTTATTCGGAACCGGGTCAGGGAACGACCGTTCGGCTCTATCTGCCTCGTGCGCAGGTTGATGCCCCCCTTCCGGAACCGGACCCGCGTCCTCGCGAAATCGTCCGTGGGGAAGAGAAAATTCTGCTTGTCGAGGACGACGAACCGGTGCGGAACCACGTTCGCGACCAGTTGCTCAGCCTCGGATACCAGGTCGTTGCGGTCCATGACGGGCCGGCGGCGCTGAAGGCGCTTTCGACGAGCGACGACTTTAGCCTGCTGTTCACCGATGTCGTCATGTCCGGCGGCATGAATGGCAACGAGCTCGCGAATGCGGCGCTCGAGCTGCGGCCGAACGTACCCGTGCTCCTGACGTCGGGATATACGGAAGTCGCAGCGGGCATCGGCGGCAGGCTCAACGGAGGAACCAACCTGCTCCAGAAGCCCTACAGGCGTCAGGAGCTTGCGACGAAGATCCGGTCGGCCATCGACGGGGCCATCGGATAATTCCGACGTATCCGGCGCCGCCGCTGGTTCGGCGACCGTGCAATCGATTGAGCCGTCGCGGCAAGATGGGATCGGTGAAATCGACGCCCGATTTCGCGCAGGTCCCCGACCGCCCCGACAGAACCGGCAGCGGGTCCGTTCCGGTGAGGACAATATCGCTTGATAGGCTGCGTGATCGGGAAAAAGTGCTATTATTTCTATAAGTGATACAGAGCGGGTCCGGGCTCCGCAGGAAGAGCGGACCGGCCGGACAGGTGGGCCGACACAGTGTTTGACTCTGCGCTGTCTAGGAATACGAAAACAGTGCTACGTCTTCCGAGTACGACTTCGGGACGGTTTCGGGTGAGTGGGGGTTGCGATGGCAGACATCGACAAGAAGAAAATTCTCGTTGTCGAGGACGAGGAACTGGTGCGAGACCATGTGTGCAACCAGCTCGTCAGTCTCGGCTACGAGGTCGTGGCCACGCATAACGGACCCGAGGCCCTGCGGCGCTTGCAGGCCGGCGACGACTTCGATCTTCTGTTTACCGACGTTGTCATGCCGGGCGGCATGAACGGGCGCGAACTGGCGGAAGAAGCCCGGAAACTCCGGCCCGCGCTGCCGGTCCTGTTTACCTCCGGCTATACGGAGAATGCGCTCATCCACCACGAACGGCTGGAGCCGGGCGTCAATCTGCTTCAAAAACCCTACAGGAAGCGGGAACTGGCGGCACGCATCGAGCAGGTGATCTTGTAGATTTACCCCAGGGCGAACGGATGGTTGGATAACTCGCCCGCTGGATTGCTCCGATCGTCACCCGCCCAGCCAAGGCCGTTTAAGCTCGAAAAACGGCCAGATTGCCCGGCCCACGGCATCCGAAATGGGCAATGCCCTGCCGCCGCCGATGGGGCACGACACCGGATTATATTCGCCTGTTGTGTGAATTGACGCCGAACCCGGCCCACCCAACGAAGTAATGGCGACCCCTACGGGATTCGAACCCGTGTTGCCGGCGTGAAAGGCCGGTGTCCTAGGCCTCTAGACGAAGGGGTCGTGGGAAGCCGTGCGGCCCAGTGACCTATCCGTTCGCAGGCGCGAAATCAAGTGCTTTCGGCCTCTTCATCCCGCAGTGACGGGTTGAGCGTCCTCGATCTGCAGCTGGACCTCCTCCCGGCCCTGCCAGCGGTTGATCCGGAGGCGGCCGGCCACATGGAAGAGCTGGCCCCTGCCGGCGAGAAGCGCCTGGCCGAGCGGCTCGTCGGCGATCCGGAAGGCGATGGCGCCAAGACGGCCGCCCCTGTCCCCCACCAGACGGCATCGGACATGGTTCTCGCCGACGCGGTCGGCATGGGCCAGCCGGGCGCCGGCAATGGCGAAGCGCGGCTCCGGGTTGCCGACGCCGAAGGGGCCGACCCGGTCGACGTCGCGGCAGAGTGCGTCGGTCGCCCCTTCCACGGCGAGCGTCCCGTCCAGGGTCATCGAGCGGTTGGCGCGGGCCGCGGCGACCGCATCGGCGAGCCGTTCCTCCAGAAAGGCCGCGAGCAGGTCGACCTTGCCCGCCTCTACGGTAAATCCTGCCGCCATCTTATGGCCGCCGCCATTGATCAGGAGCCCTTTCTGGCGAGCCGCGATAACGGCGCTGCCGAGATCGGCGCCGGAGACCGACCGGCCCGATCCCTTGCCGACCCCGTCATTCACCGCGACGACGCAGACCGGACGACCAAGCCGCTCGACCAGCCGCGAGGCGACGATGCCGATGACACCGGGGTGCCAGCCTTCGCCCGCGACCGTCACGACCGGCATGTCGGCGCCTGCCCCCCCGACCCGCCGGAGCGCGTCGGCGAGCACCGCGGCCTCGAGCGCCTGTCGCTCCTGGTTGAAGCCGTCCAGCCGCATCGCCATGGCCCGGGCAGCCGCCGCATCCTCCGTCGTCAGGAGGGACGAACCCATCGCCGCCTCGCCGACCCGTCCGCCGGCATTCAGGCGCGGGCCGAGCAGGAAGCCCGCATGATAGACCCCGGGCGCCTGATCCATGCGGGCGACATCGGCGAGGGCCGTGAGGCCGACATTCTGCCGGCGGGCCATCACTCTCAGTCCCTGGGCGACGAGCGCCCGGTTGATGCCCGTCAGCGGCACCACGTCGCACACCGTCCCCAGCGCGACGAGATCGAGCAAGGCAAGAAGGTCCGGCTCCTGTCCATCCGCGAAGCGTCCGCGATCGCGCAGCGCCCGGTTCAACGCGACGAGGAGAAGAAAGGTCACGCCGACCGCGGCGAGCTGACCGTGCGGGCTGGGGTCGTCCAGCCGGTTCGGGTTGACGACGGCGAGGGCGGGCGGCAGGCGCGGCTCCGCGACGTGGTGATCGACGACGACAACATCCAGGCCGGCGGCCTGCCCTGCGGCGAGCGGTTCGTGGGCCGTGATGCCGCAATCGACGGTGACAAGGACCTTCGTCCCCTCCCCGGCCAGCCGTTCGAGCGCCGCCGCGTTGGGCCCGTAGCCCTCGGCGATGCGGTCGGGGATATAGACGCCGATCTCGACGCCAATGGCGCGGAAGTAGCGAACGAGAAGGGCCGACGAAGTCGCGCCGTCCACATCGTAGTCGCCGAAGACGGTGATCCGCTCGCCCGCGTCCAGGGCGGCGACGAGGCGGGCGACCGCCTTGTCCATGTCGAGCAGATGGTTCGGATCGGGCAGCGCCGCGCGCAGGGTCGGCGCCAGGAAATCGGCGGCCTCGTCCGGGCCGACCTCGCGCCCGGCGAGCACGCGGGCGACGATGTCGCTGACGCCGAGCCGCTGCTGGAGTGTCAGGACGGTCCGATCGTCCGCCGCGCGCCGCAGCCAGCGCCGTCCCGAGAGGGAGCGTTCGACCCCGAGAACGGCGGCGTCGACATCCGCCGGTTCCGCGGATGCAGGGACGCTCAATCCGGCTCCTTGAAGGGCTTGCGGCCGAAATTGTGATGGGCCTCGATGAGCCGGACGGTCCCGGACTTGGAGCGCATGACGATGGAATGGGTCGTCGCCCCGCCGCTGAAGCGGCGGACGCCACGCACCATCGACCCGTCGGTAACGCCGGTCGCGGCGAACATGACGTCGCCGGCGGCCATCGCCTCCATGTCATAGACCTTGTTGAGATCCTCGATGCCCCATTTGCGGGCCCGCGCCTTCTCGTCGTCGTTCCGGAAGAGCAGGCGGCCGAGCATCTGGCCCCCGATACAGCGCAGCGCCGCCGCCGCGAGCACACCTTCCGGCGCACCGCCGCTGCCGAGATAGATGTCGACGCCGCTCTCCGGCCGGGAGGTCGCGATCACACCGGACACGTCGCCATCCGAAATCAGCTTGATACGCGCGCCCGCTTCCCGGACCCTGGCGATCAGATCCGCATGGCGCGGCCGGTCGAGGATGCAGGCGACAAGATCGCCGATGTCCGAGTTCTTCGCCTTGGCCAGCGCCTTCAGGTTCTCCGCCGGCGACGCGTCTATATCGATGAGATCCGCCGGCAGACCGCCGCCGACGGCGATCTTGTCCATATAGACGTCCGGCGCGTTCAGGAAGTTGCCTTCCTGGGCCATCGCGATGACGGCAAGCGCGTTTTCGGTCCCCTTTGCCGTGATGGTCGTGCCTTCCAGGGGATCGAGCGCGATATCGATCTTGGGTCCGCCCTTGCCGACCTTCTCGCCGATGTAGAGCATCGGCGCCTCGTCGCGCTCGCCCTCGCCGATGACGACCGTGCCCTCGATCTCAAGCCCGTTGAGCGCATTCCGCATGGCGTCGACGGCGGCCTGATCGGCGGCTTTCTCGTCGCCGCGCCCCATCAGGCGCGACGCGGCAAGTGCGGCCGCCTCCGTGACGCGTACGACCTCCAGGGCCAGGTTACGGTCCAACATCGATGTCTCGGGCATTCGTTTCTCCTCGGACGTTTCTTCTCGCCCCGGCGACGGGATCAGGGTTCTTCGATACGAATCATGCAGGGCGGCTCCAGGACGCTCTCAAGCGCGCCGATCCGGTCGAGCGCCCGCTGCATCGCAGCCTCGGTCGTATCGTGGGTCGTAAGCACGACGGGCACGGCCTCGTTGGGGCTCCGGCCCCGTTGGAGCATGGCCTCGAGCGACACCGCCTCGTCGCGCAGGGCGGCCGAGATGTCAGCAATGACGCCGGGCTTGTCGCGCACCATCAGACGCACGTAATAGGCGCCGCTATGCTCGGCCATGTCGGCCGCGGGCAGCGGCGACAGCCGATCCGCCGGCACACCGAAGGCCGGCAGGATGTTGCCCCGGGCGATGTCGACGATGTCTGCGGCGACGGCGGAGGCGGTCGGGCCCTCGCCCGCGCCGCGCCCGACGTGAATCGTGTCGCCGGCCCAGTCGCCGGACGCCATGACGGCATTGAAAACGCCCTCGATCTGGGCAATGGCGCTGTCCGCCGGAACCATGCAGGGATGAACCCGCTGCTCGACGCCGCGGTCGGTGCGCCGGGCAATCGCCAGCAGCTTGATGCGGTAGCCCAGTTCCTCGGCATATTCGATATCGAGCGCGGCCACCCGGCGGATACCCTCGGTGATGACGGCGTCGAAATCGGTCTCCGTTCCGAAGGCCAGGCTCGTCAGGATCGCCAGCTTGTGGGCGGCGTCGACGCCGTCGACGTCGAAACTGGGGTCCGCCTCCGCATAACCGAGCGCCTGGGCCTCGGACAGCACCTCCTCGAACGCACGGCCGCTCTCGCGCATGTCGCTGAGGATGTAGTTGCACGTCCCGTTCAGGATACCGACGATGCTGTCGATCCTGTTGGCGGCAAGCCCCTCGCGGACGGCCTTCACGATCGGAATCCCGCCGGCGACCGCCGCCTCATAGGCCAGCGCCACCCCGGCCTCCGCCGACGCGCGGGCCAGCGCGGTGCCATGTATGGCAAGCAGCGCCTTGTTGGCGGTGACAACATGCTTGCCGGCCGCGATCGCCGCCTCGCAGGCAGCCTTGGCCACACCGTCGGAGCCGCCGATGAGTTCGACGAACACATCGGATCCGGCCGCAGCGGCCATCTCGACCGGATCGTCGAACCAGTCGAGGCCATCGATCGCGAAACCCCGGTCACGGTTCCGGTTCCGGGCCGACACCGCGGTCACGGCGACGGGCCTCCCGCATCGGTCGGCAATGAGGTCCGCCTGGGTCTCGAGCAGCTTGACGACACCGCCGCCGACCGTTCCCAGGCCGGCAACGGCGATTTTCAACGGGTCCATCACAATCCGGCGGCTCTCTTGCGGGCGGCGATCGCCTCGACCTTGCCGGCGGTGTCCGACGATTGGAGGAACTGGCGAATATTGCGCACCGCCTGGCGGATGCGCTGGGTGTTCTCGACCAGCGCGACCCGCAGGTAGCCCTCGCCATATTCGCCGAACCCGATGCCGGGTGAAACCGCAACCTTGGCTTCCTGGAGGAGGAGCTTGGAAAATTCCATCGATCCCATCCAGGCGAATTCCGGCGGTACCGGCACCCAGGCGAACAGGGTCGCCGGCGGGCTCGGCACCTGCCAGCCGGCCTTGCACAATCCGTCGATCAGGGTGTCGCGCCGTTCCCGATACATCGCCCGAATTTCCTCGACGCAGTCCTGCGGGCCGTTCAGTGCGGCCGTCGCCGCAACCTGGATGGGCGTGAAGGCGCCGTAATCGACATAGGATTTCACATGCGTGAGGGCGCCGATCAGCTTCCGGTTGCCGACCGCATAGCCCATCCGCCAACCCGGCATCGAATAGGTCTTGCTGAGCGACTGGATCTCGATCGCGACATCCTTCGCGCCCGGCACCTGCAAGATCGACGGTGGCGGACTGTCGTCGAAATAGATCTCGCCATAGGCGACGTCGGAGATGACGTAGAGATTGTGAGCGCGGCAGAATTCGACCAGCTCGCCATAGAAGTCCAGGTCGACCACGTCCGCCGTCGGGTTCGAGGGGAAGTTGACCACCACGGCGATGGGCGGCGGCACGGCGTGACGGACCGCCCGCTCCAGTTCCTTCATGAAATCGTGGTTCGGCGTCATCGGCAGGTGCCGGATTGCGGCGCCCGCCATGATGAAGGCGTAGGCGTGGATCGGATAAGTCGGGTTGGGCGCGATGATCACGTCGCCCGGCGCGGTGATCGCCTGGGCGAGGTTCACCAGCCCCTCCTTGGAGCCGATGGTCACGACCGCCTCGCGCTCCGGGTCGATGTCGACCCCGTAGCGACGGGCATAGTAGCCCGAGATCGCCTTGCGCAGGCCCGGGATGCCCTTCGACTGGGAATACCGATGCGTGCGCGGGTTCTGCACGGCATCGACCAGCTTCTGGACGATGTGGGGCGGCGTCGGCGTATCCGGGTTGCCCATGCCCATATCGATGATGTCCTCGCCCGCCTGCCGGGCGCGGTGCTTCATCGCGTTGACTTCGGCAAACAGATAAGGGGGCAGCCGCTTGAGCCGGTAGAACTCATGCTCGTTCATTTGCTGCTCACTCCAGGCCGGCGGGTCTCGCAAGATCCCGCCGGGCGGTTCTATCGGCGCTTCGCGCCCTGAATGAAGATGTCGACGCGGCTGTTCCGTCCGTCCTGGGCGGCCTCGCGATATCGGGGGCGCGTGCCATCGAGAACGGCCAGGCCGATCTGCTCGCGCGGCACGCCGAGATTGATGAGCCCCTGGGCCACGACGTTGGCGCGGGCAATGGACCGGTTCCGCTTGGTGGTCGCGTCGATCGAGGCGGCGGTCATGCTGTGACCCACGACAAGGATCTTTGTGCCGCCCGACCAGCGATACAGTTCCGCCACCTGGACGACGGTGCTGCCCGACCCCGGCGGGAGGGTTGTCGAGCCGTTCGGAAAGGTAATCGTGACGACATAACCGCCCTGGCGGATGCGCAACGCCGGCCGCGGCGGTGCGCGCCGTGCCGTCCGGCCACCCGTATTGCCGGTGGCGACGAAGGTTCCGGGCGTGAAAACCTGCGTCTTCACATTGGAACCGCCCGTCGCGGTATTCGTCCGGCCAGCGACCGGACCGTCGTCGATGTAGCGCGCGTTCTGCCGATCCGCATACAGACCTTCGATGATCTTCAGCCGCTGACGCGACGTGCCTGGATCCGGCCGCTTGTCGGGCACGGTGGAGAGGTTCGGGTATTTCTTGTCAGCCCCCGGAACAGGCTTGTTCGCCGTCTTGCTGTCGGAGCTGCGGAACCACGAACAGCCGCCGACCGTTGCGATCAAGGCGAGGGCAAGAGCTGCCCGGCCGATGGTTCCAATGCTGAGGTAAGCCATATGCCCCTGCTTTCCCTGTTTCTGCGGACCCCCGATCTCCCGGGTGTTCCGTTCTGCCGGGAGTTCGGAAGCTCCCGGGCCCAATCGTTCGTTCCGTCGCCAGCCCGCCGGCCGGCGTCTCCGGCATCCAAACCGGCGATGGATCAACTGGCCCATCCCACGCGGCCAGTTTCCCTGCCGATCCCGTGTCCGGTGCCGCTTCACGCCGGCCCTCAGCTATACGCTGCGGTACCGGCCCTCATCCCGTCGGAACGCACAGTTACAATCGGGCGCCCTCAGCCTAACCGGCACTTTGTATTTGCCGCTCCGTTGTCCTAAATAGGGGTGTCCCAAATAGGAGAAAACGGGTCGGGCACCGGCTCTCGTCGCGCCCGGCCGACAGAAACCGAAAACTCCGCGCCAGCGCCAGCGCGCCCACCAAGTGCTTATAAAGGATAGTTCGATGGCCGATCAACACGGCTCCGAGGGAAAGTCCGAAGATAGCCTTAAGGACGCGATGGAGACGGCAGCCGCCCTGGCCGGCATTGCGGAGCGAAGTCAGAAGATCGTCTCCAGGTTTCTCGAGGAACAGGCGCAGGACGGCGGGGTGAATATGGACCCGCTGAACATTGGCGGCGCATTCCTGGAAATGACCAAGCGGATGATGGAACATCCGGAGAAGCTGTTCGAGCTTCAGGCGGCCTACTGGCAGGAGTATATGCAACTTTGGCAGAACGCGACCCGGCAGTGGCTCGGCGAAAAGACCGAACCGCTGATCGAACCGTCGCGGGACGACCGCCGTTTCAAGGACCCGACCTGGACCGATAACGCCGCCTTCGATTTCATCAAGCAGTCCTACCTGCTGACAGCCCGATACCTTCAGACGACCGTCCACGATGTCGAGGGCGATTTCTACACCAAGCAGTTCGTCGATGCGATGTCGCCCTCGAACTTCGCCATGACCAATCCGGAGGTGTTGCGCACCACCCTGGAGACGCGCGGCGAGAACCTGGTCAAGGGACTGGAGCATCTTGTCGAGGACCTTGAACGCGGCGGCGGTCGGCTGGCCATCAGCATGACCGACATGGACGCCTTCGAGGTCGGCGAGAATATCGCGGTAACCCCGGGCAAGGTCGTGTACCAGAACGACCTTATCCAGCTGTTGCAGTATGAGCCGACGACGG
>CAYGKX010000060.1:0-11718 GCA_964350225.1 uncultured Rhodospirillaceae bacterium
CGGACCCTTCCAGTTCCTCGCCTACCAGCAGGACGCCGTCGTCCGCTTTCGGGCGAACCCGACCTATTTCCGCGGCAAGGCCGCAATCGACACCCTGATTTTCGCGATCACGACGGACGCCGCCGTCCGTTGGGCGAAGCTCCGCCGCAACGAATGCCAGGTCATGTCCTACCCGAACCCGGCCGACATCGCGGAGATGAAGAAGGCGGCCGACGTGACGGTCCTGGAGAAGCCGGGCCTCAACATCGGCTATCTCGGCTTCAATACCGAGAAGAAGCCGTTCGACAATGTGCTGGTCCGCCGGGCGCTCAACCTTGCCATCGACAAGAAGGCGATCCTCGCGGCGGTCTTCCAGGGCGCGGGGCAGGCGGCGAAGAACCCCATCCCGCCGACGATCTGGTCGTGGAACGGCGACGTGCAGGACTACCCGCACGACCCGGCGAAGGCCAAGGCGTTGCTCGCCCAGGCGGGCTTTCCGAACGGCTTCGAGACGGACATTTGGGCGATGCCGGTCCAGCGGCCCTACAACCCGAACGCCCGGCGGATGGCGGAAATCATCCAGGCCGACTGGGCGAAGATCGGCGTCAAGGCGAGGATCGTCAGCTACGAATGGGGCGAGTATCTCAAGCGCGCGAACCGGGGGGGGCACCAGACGATCCTCCTCGGCTGGACCGGCGGCAACGGCGACCCGGACAATTTCCTCTATCTGCTGCTGTCCTGCGATTCGGCGCGAAACGGACCGAACCGGGCGCGCTGGTGCTACAAGCCCTATGACGAGATGGTCACCCGGGCGAAGCGCGTTTCCGATCGGGCCACGCGGACCGCCCTCTACAGGAAGGCGCAGGTCGTTTTCAAGGAACAGGCCCCCTGGGTCACCATCGCCCACTCGACCGTCTATGTTCCGATCCGGAAGAATGTGATCGGCTACCGGATCGACCCGTTCGGCGGTCAGATCTTTTACGGCGTGGATTTAAGATAGCCGGTCGTTTGCCGGCGAGGAGAGCCTTGATGCCCAACCCCTTCACCGCCCATCCGCGCTCCGTCGGGGAAGGCTATTTCGAGCACATGGCTTCGGCGCTCAGGGTCTGGGCGTGGCTCGCGGTCGCGACGACCGTCGTCTTGATCCACGCCTTCCTGCCGTTTCTGTTTCCCACGACGGGCAGCCGGATCCTCAAGAACCTGCTGGCTGCGCGGGACCGCCCGCACAAGAAAAAGCCGGCGGAGGGGTCCTCCGCCTAGGGCGGACCCGGCCCCTATTCGCTGAGACCCTCGACCACCACCAGATTGCGCTTCATGGCCTTCGCCTTGTGGCCCATCGCCTCGGCATATTCGGGCGAGTGGTACCAGGCGCGGGCCTTCTCCATGGACGGGAACTTCAGCATCACGACGCCGCCCGGTTGCCATTCGCCTTCGAGGACTTCGACCTCGCCGCGCCGCGCGACATAGGTCCCGCCGTATTTCTCGACCGACGGGCCGGCGATCTTGCGATAGCTGTCGTAGGCGTCTGCATCGAGCAGCTGCGAGTCCGAAATGACATAGGCGGTCATGGCGTCGTCTCCTCCGTTCGTTCGTGGCGCGGTCGCGCAGGAAGGAGAGTAGGGCAGGCCGCCCGCTTTCGGAAACGGGTTCAGTATGGCTCGTAGTCCTTCAGCGCCGGGATCACCTTTTCGCCGAACAGCCGGATGGAGCGCATCAGGTCGTCCTCCGGCAGGTCGGAGAAATTGAACTCGCCCATGAAGGTGTTGAAGAGGCCGGTCTCCGACGCCTTGTGCAGCTTTTCCGCCACTGTTTCGGGGGAGCCGATGAAGACCAGGTCGTTCTTCTGGATGTGATCCGGGTCGAAGATCTTGACGATCTGGGCGGAGGCCGGGTTCTCGCCGCGCGCCTCGAACTGCCGGCAGAACTCCGCGAGCCGGTTCTCGAAGCTTTCGTTCGGCCAGGGGAGAAGGCCTTCATAGGCGCGGCTGGCCCGGTCGAGCGCGACCTCGATCGCCTTGTCGTCGCTTTCGTCGACATAGACCGTCGTCGCGTACGCGATGTTCGGCTTGCGATCCCATCCGGCCGCGTTCCAGTCCTCCAGATACTTCCTGTAGCGCGGGGCGGCGGCTTCCCGGGGAAAGACCAGGAAGTTGCCCGTGTTGATGCCGTTCGCGGCGAGGAATTCCAGGGTATCCGGGTCGCGGCTCATCATCCACATGGGCGGATGGGGTTTCTGGATCGGCAGGACCGACAGGTTGGCATTCTTGGTCTTGTGGATCTTGCCCTCGAAGGAGAAAGGCTGCTCGCCGAAAGCGGTCCTGAGATAGGCCGGATACTCCATCGTCGGCGCCTTGCGGTCCGTGTACTCGAGGCCGAAGGGCTCGAAATAGGAATTCATGATGCCGGGCACGAGGCCCAGCTCCATCCGCCCGCCCAGCATCTGGTCGATGATGGCGATCTCTTCCGCCAGGCGCAGGGAATTATACAGCGGCACGACATAGCCCATCGGGCCGAGGCGCATGTTTTTCGTGCGCGCGCCCGCGCCCACCGTGTAGAGGCTCGGCGCCGACATCCAGCTCTCATAGGGCGTGAAGTGATGCTCGACGCAAAAGCCGTAGTCGAATCCCAGCCCGTCGCACAATTCCAGTTCCCGCCAAAGCTGTTCGTAACGGTCGTGCGGCGTCATGCCGGGCTTGGTCCAGACGTGGGCGAAGTGCGCGAATTTCATGGGGCTTCCGGGTTCTCGTGGCAGGAAAGTGCGACAGGAACCCGGAATTTAGGACGCTTCGCGCCCCGGGCGATACCCCCGGGCGCCGCATTCCCGCAATGCAACAAAGCGGGAATTCACGCGTGAACCGCTCTTTGGCGACGCACTTCTCCGCAACGGCCAAGCGCGCGGAACCGCGCCCTCAGCCGATGAAGGCGACCAGGGCGACCAGCAGGATCGGCGCTAGGATGATTCCGGCGGCGGCGAGAGCCAGGGCACCGAGGATCCGGTCGACGGTGCGGTTCGGAGTCCAGTTCGTGCTCGACATTGGATTGCTCCCAATTACCGTCCGAATGATACCGCAGGCCGCGACTTCCGCCTGTGCGGACTCGCACAGGACAAGACCGACGACGGGCGGGAGACGCGTTTCCAACCCATGGGGTAGGAGACGCAAAGGCATCCCAAATGTCGCAATAGGTTTCAGGTGCATGGGAACTTTTTCGATTACCCTGTGTTACCCGACGTTAGCGCGCAGCAGGAGGGCGGCCCCAATTGACGCCAGCACCCGGGCCTCTCGTATTCAACGGTGCATAGCCGGACACATCATGGAGTCAGGAATGATTAAGCCGATCATCGCAGCAGTCTCGATTGCCTTCTTCGCGGCTGGCTGTATCGAGGACGATTACGGTCGTGGCGGTCGATACCATCGCGGCGCAGACCAGCATTATTCGCCGAGCGCCTGCGATACCTGGCTTCGTCAGGCGCGCAACGGAAACGAGGCCGCGCGCAATCGCTACAACCGCAACTGCCGGGGCCGGCATGGCGGGAGTCGCCAGGTCGACAATCGCCACCCCAACAACAGGCCCCACAACACCGGGCCGAGGGGCCGCAATTCCGGCGTCTCGCCCCAGGCATGCAACGCCTGGCGGGACGCGGCAAACAGTGGCGACGGCAATTCGCGACGGCTCTACAACCAGAACTGCAAGCGCCGCTAAGGCCTGTCCGATCTGGTCCGAACCACTCTGATGGCGGGATGCTGTGGGGGCGAGGGGGCGTCTTGGCGCCTGGCCTTCGGGCCGCGCGGCCTCCCGCCGCCCCACCGATCCGCCGCCCCGTGCATCGCTTCAGGCGGCAGCATCATCGATGCCCGAAGAATAATTGGTGCCCCCGGGGAGACTCGAACTCCCACTCCGTTGCCGGAAACAGATTTTGAGTCTGCCGCGTCTACCGATTCCGCCACAGGGGCACTGGGCAACGGCGGGTAAGATAGCGATCCTCCTTGCCCATGCAAGAACCGTTGCCGGTCGGGGGCGAAACGGGCGCCGCCGCCGGCGCTCAGTCCGGCAGGGCGGCCAGCAGAGCCTCCGCCGCGGCTTTCGCGTCGCCGGCGGGGTTTGCCTCGTGACCCAGATGGGCGGTCACGATCGCACCTTCCTTAAGGAGTAGCAGGGCCCGCGCCAGGGCTGGCGGATCGTCAGCCTTCGCCGCCCGGGCGATCCGCTCCGTCTCCAGAAACAGCAGCCGCTTGTGCTCGGCGGACTGGGCATGGATCGGGTGGGTCGGGTCGGGATATTCCGAAGCGGCCTTGATGAACATGCAGGAGCGGAATTCGGGCCGGGCGAACCATTCGCCCAGCGCGTCGAACATCGCCGACAGCTGAGCGCGCGGCGGTCCGGCATCCGCCATCCGCCGGAAGAGCCAGCCGCGGAATTGCTCGTCGCGCAGCCGCAGGACAGCGAGGATCAGGTCCTCCTTCGTCCGGAAATGCTTGAACATGGTCGTCTTCGAGATGCCGGTCTCCGCCGCGAGCCGGTCCATGCCCGTCGCGTGGAAGCCCTCCCGGTAGAAAATTTCCAGGGCCTTACGGACCAGCTCGTCCCGCTTGCTGGGGCGCATTCCATGCCTCTTAAATAACCGATCTGTTCATTAACAATCGGCTCTGCGAAGACAGAAATCAAGAAAATTCGCGTTTGAAATCACCGATTTGACCCGATTCTTGGTCAAGAATGACCCTGTCGGCGAATTTTTCGCTTGTCAAACTGAACCGATCTGTTAGTTATCTCGGCATCAAAGAGAACTGATCGGTACAGATTGGAGCCGGCACATGTCACAACCCGCATCGCCCCCACGTCCTCCCTTGCCCCCGTTCGACCGTGTGTCCGCCATTGCCAAGGTGCGCGCCGCAGAGGATGCCTGGAACAGCCGCGATCCCGCCCGGGTCGCAACCGCTTACACGCCGGATACCGTCTGGCGGAACCGGGCCGAGTTCCTGCGTGGCCGGGCGGAGGTCGCGGCCTTCCTGACCCGCAAGTGGCAGGCCGAGCGCGACTACCGCCTGATCAAGGAACTCTGGAGCTTCGACGGCTCTCGCATTGCGGTGCGTTTCGCCTACGAGGCGCACGACGCGGCCGGCCAGTGGTTCCGGGCCTATGGCAACGAGAACTGGGACTTCGCGCCCGACGGCCTGATGGCCGTGCGCCGCGCCTCGATCAACGACCTGCCGATCGCCGAAGAGGAACGCCTTTTCCGCTGGCCCCTCGGGCCCCGGCCCGACGGCCATCCCGGACTGTCCGACCTCGACCTCTGACACCGCCGCCCGTCGCAACAGGCGACCGGGCCTCCGACCAGAGCATTCCCCCAGCGGCTCCCCGGGCCGCGCCAAACCTCCGGGCCGCCGCGCCCGGCAACAGGAGAGAGACCGATGAACCGAAACGACCTGCCAGACCGTGACACCGCGCCGGAGACCTCCGGCCCCGCCGTCGACCGCCGCGACTTCATGGCCCTCGGCGCCGCCGGCGCGGCGGCCGCGACGGTCGGCCTTGCCGCCGCCGGCGCCCACGCCGCCGGAAAGGGCGCCTATGCCAGCCCGGCCAACCCCGCCCTGCCGCCGTCCAGCATGAAGCTGGAGAAGGGACGGGTCGCCCTCGTCGTCGTCGATCCCCAGATCGATTTCCTCAGCCCCAAGGGGGTGGCCTGGGACGTCGTTGGCAAGAGCGTCACCGAACACAACGTCGTGCCGAACCTGGGCCGGCTCTTCCATGCCGCAAAGCGGTCCGGCATGCCGGTCGTGATCTCGCCCCACTATTACTACCCGCACGACCACCGCTGGTCCTTCGAGGGGGCGCTGGAAAAGGTCATGCACAAGATCGGCATGTTCGACCGGCCCGGGCCCCTGGACATGAAGGGTCTCGAAGGCTCCGGCGCCGACTTCATGGCCGAGTACAAGAAGTACATCTTCGACGGCAAGACCGTGATCGCCTCGCCGCACAAGGTCTACGGGCCGGAGCAGAATGACGCCGCCCTCCAGCTGCGCAAGCTGAAGGTCGACCAGATTGTCCTCGCCGGCATGTCCGCGAACCTCTGTGTCGAGAGCCACATGCGGGCCTTCCTGGAGCAGGGCTTCGAGATCGCCGTTGTCCGGGACGCGACCGCCGGCGCGAAACTGCCCGAAGGCGACGGCTATCTCGCCGCCCTCATCAACTTCCGGATGATGGCCAACGCCGTCTGGTCGACCGAGGAGGCGGTCAGGCGCATCCACGCGGCCGCCGGCTGACCCACCGGCGGCACGCGCGGCTTTGCGCCTGCGGCTTTCGAAGACCCCATCGCGGGCAGATACGCCCGCCGTCCTCCGATACCGGACGCGCCATGTGCGGCGCGCCCTCCGAATCGGAAACGGGACCGGCGTGCCCGGGCGCCATGCCCGACTCGCCGGTCCCGCTCCGACGCCGCCGACATCCGGCGGCACCCGTCTCGCGGTCCCGCGGATCGCGATCTCAACCAAGATCGCCCGGAAGCCGGGCGACAATCTCGAAAGGACCAGACCGATGAAGACCTTCGCCAACATCCGTACCCTCGCCGCCTCCGCGGCCGTCACCGCCCTCCTGGCCGGCCCCACGGCACTTGTGCCCGCCGCATATGCCGCCGACGAATATAATGTCTCGACCGGTACCACCCTGACCAGCAGCAGGGTCGCCTTGCGCGGCGCGGACGCCGTTGCGCTGGCCTCCGGCCTGCGCGTCGTGGACGGCAAAGCGGCCTTCACCTACGAGCATGATGGCGTCGCCTACTATTTCGCCACGAAGAAGGCATTGCAGGCCTTCGCCGCCAACCCGGCCCGCTACATGCCCCAATATGGCGGCTTCTGTGCCTATGGCGTGGCACATGGCAAGAAACTCGACGCGAGCCCCCGCTTCGCCGACATCGTCGATGGCAAGCTCTACGTCTTCCTGAATGCCGTGGCCTTCCGGAAGTACAAGGAGGACAAGGCCGGTACCCTCGCGAAGGCGGAGAAGAAGTGGCCCGCGATGCACCATGTGTCCGTGCGGGAAGTGAACCGCTGAAGGTGCGACGGACCTTCGGGCGCACCGCCGACGCCGGCCGGTATCCGGCGCCGGCGGCCGCTCCCGGATCACTCGCCCAGCCGTCGGCGCGAGAGCGTTGCAGATCGGTTACGGCCGCAAGCGATTTCGGCTCACGATAATGTCACTGCAATAATCTCGAAGAGGTTGGAACCGAAGCTTTCGTTGTGCGTATGAATATCGGGAATTCCCATAACCACCAGACTTTCGGGAGTATTGAGATGAGGCGTCTTTTCACTGCGCTTGCCGCGGCAGGGTTTCTGGCGGCGAGCGGCGCAGCCGCGACCGCGCAGAACACCACCCCGGCGGCGCCCGGGCAGAAACGTCTGCTGACGAGCGACGACCTGTATCCCTGGCGCGGCTGGTACGTGTCCGTCTTCGGCGGTGTCCATCTGCAGGGCGATGAAGGCGGCACGTCTTCGATCGGAGGGCTCTCCGCCGGCTCGAACCACGATTTCGATACGGGCTTTCAGGCCGGCGTCGCGATCGGCTGGTCCTGGCAGTTCGGGGTGACGAACTGGGCCATCCGGACAGAGGCGGAGTATGCCTATTCGCGCAATTCGTCGGACAGCATTTCGGCGGCCGGCCTTTCGGCCAGCACCGGCGGAGCGCTGCAGAACCACAGTTTCATGGGCAACATCTACCTCGACTACCATTGGCGCCGGCTGGTGCCCTATGTCGGCGCGGGTGCGGGCCTCGTCTTCACGCGGCTGACCACGACGGCGCCGGGTTCGCCGGTGGAGATCAAGGGCTCGGACACCAATTTCGGTTTCCAGGCCATGGCAGGCGTCGACTACAAGATCCTGCCGCGCTGGCGCCTTGGTGTGGGCTACAAGTACCAGATGGTCTTCGGCACCGATTACGACATCAAGCTGAGCGGGACGAACACCAATGTCGGCCGGGCCAAACTCGGGACGATCGACTCCCACACAATCCTGATGAAGCTGACCTACCAGTTCTAAGCGTCTCGTATTGACGCGAGGTGGAAGGGCGGACCCAGGCGGTCCGCCCTTTCCGTTTGCGCGTGGCGCGGGCCAAAATGCGACCGGGGCGGGATCGGTTGGGCCCGCCGTGCGTTGCCTTGTCTGAGCGAGGCCCGCTTTGGGCCCGGCCGCGCGGCGCGCGTCCCAGATGGGGGTCCGGAGAATTACCAGCCAGCGAACACACGCGCCCCTGGATGGACAGGGGTTCCGAGACGTCCTCGAAGCGGTCGTCGGGACGCCTTTCGTCGGGGGCAACGCCATCCGGCGCTACCGCAACGGCGACGAGATATTTCCCGCCATGCTCGAGGCCATCGCGGGTGCGCGCGAATCCATCCTTTTCCTGACTTTCATCTACTGGACCGGCGACATCGCCCGGAAGTTTGCCGACGCCTTATCCGAGCGTGCGCGCGCGGGGGTCCGGGTCCGGGTCCTTCTCGACAGTTTCGGCGCGAAGGAAATGTCGGACAGCCTGATCGAGCGGATGGAGGAGGCCGGAGCGGAGGTGCGATGGTTCCGACCGATCGCCCAATGGAGGGTCTGGAAGATCGACAACCGGACCCACCGCAAGGTCCTGATCGTCGATGGCCGGGTGGGCTTCACCGGCGGCGTGGGCATCGCCGCCGAATGGGAGGGCGATGCACGCGACCCCTCGGAATGGCGCGATACCCACTACCGGATCGACGGACCGGCCGTCAAAGGTCTGGCCGGTGCCTTCTGGGGCAACTGGATGGAGGTGGCGCGGTCTGTCGGCGATGCCGTCTTCGAGCAGCCTGCTCCCCGGCCGGCGGGTGACGCGGCCATTCAGGTCATCCGCTCCACCGCATCGATCGGGTGGAGCGAGGTGGCCCTTCTCTACGATGCGGTCATCTCGCTCGCACAGAAGCGGTTGACCATCGTCACGGCCTATTTCGCCCCCGATCCCAACAGCGCGGCGGCCTTGCGCCACGCAGCGGAGCGTGGGGTCGACGTGCAGGTGGTTATTCCGGGCGACCATGTGGACAAGCGGATTTCGGAACTCTCTCGCTCGAACGAGTTCCAGGGGCTCATGGACGCGGGCGTGCGCATCTGGCGCTACCAGCGCACGATGCTGCACGTGAAGCTCCTGCTGGTCGACGACGCGGTCGCCTGCATCGGGTCGGCCAATTTCAATCAGCGCTCGATGCGTCAGGACGACGAGGTTACCCTGGTCACCCTGGACGGAGACCTGATCGAACGGCTTTCCGCCGATCTCGCCGAGGACCTCGAGGCGTGCGAACTTCTCGACCCGAAGAAGTGGCGCGAACGCGGCCTCGTCCGGCGCACCGCCGAGGCGGTGGCTCGGATCTTCTGGCGCGAGACCTGACGCGGCTCAGAGCCAGATCATCCCCGCACCGACCAGCGCGACGAGGGCGAGCGCAGCGAGCGAGCCCGCGGTCTTGTGACGTTTCCAGAAATCCAGTGCCCGGTCGCCGAAAGGGTAGACGAGGAGCGCCAGTCCGAAATAGCGGATCCCGCGGGCAACGGTGGCCGCGATCACGAAAAGGACCAGCGAATAGGCCGCGGCCCCGGCGGCGAGCATGGCAATCTGGAAGGGGATTGGGATGATGCCGACCGCGACGATGGCCCAGAAACCATACTGGTCGAACAGCGCGCGGAACCGGTCCATCTGCTCGGACCATCCGAACTGCGCGATGATGTCCCGGCCCAGGCTTTCGAAGAAGAGGTAGCCGATCCCGTAGCCGACCAGGGATGCCGCGAGACAGCCGGCGGTCACTGCCGCCGCCGTCCGCCACAGGCGCTTCCGATTGGCGATCATGAAGGGGATCAGGATCAGTTCGATGGGGATGGGGACGATGATCGTCTCGGCGAACGACGCCCAGAACAGGAGCCAGAGCGCGTGTTTCGACCGGTTGATCCGCGCGGTCCAGCGCTTGACCCGGTTTACAATGCCGCTTCTCTCGTCGGGCGCCTTGGTGGCTGTCAGGTTCGTCACGGCCAACCAACACGTGAACCCGGTCATCGTTCCCGTGCCATCCGGCATGGCCGAACCTGGGTGGGCAGGCTGCGGCGGTTCGTTATGCCGGCGGAGGGAGGTTCCGGCGGAGGGAGGTTCCGGTCTGGCGGACGCGGGAGAACGGCACGTCTCCCCGGGCGAACCGGGTGGAGGGCGAATATGCCTATGCCCGGAACGCGGTCAACAAGCTCCCTTTCGGCACGAACTTGCCGGGCCAGTGCGCCTCAGAGCCATCATGTCATGGCGAACATCTACGTGGATGATCGGTGGCGGCGGCTCGTGCCCCATCTCGGCATCGTCGGCGATTTCGACGTCGGAACGAACACGCCCCACTCCATCCCGGTGCGGGTGTCCGGCCTGCTCCGAAGCGCCGTCAATACATACCTTCGCGGGCGAACAGCCGGTTCGACCGTTCGAATCGTGTGCGCGTGACGTCGAAATCGAAGGGCCGCTGCCGGTGGCTCTCGCTGTCCCACTCCAGCCGAGCCGTTCCGTAGAAGTCGCCGCCATAGACATGGATGCCGCCGGTCAGCTTCTCGACCGGATTTGTGACCGAATGGACGATGTCCCGTCCCAGCGGCTCGGCCATGCCGGTCGCGATCGAGGTGGCGCCGGCGGCCTCGATTTGCGGGCCGCCGTCGTCGCCGGCGAACCGCCGCCAGAACAGGTTGTCCTCCCGCCCGCAATAAACGCCGATCACCGCCCACATTTCGTGATTGTGCGGCGGCACCGTCATCAGCGGTCCCCAGACCACGTTGAGGACGGTCAGCCTGTCGGAATGGTACAGAGTCGCGACCCCGGCCTCTTTCGGCTCCCCCAGCCCGGCCAGCACGGCCGCCGGGTCGGAGACGGCCCGCGCAACGACCTCCCGCGCGGCCCTTTGGCTCGGGTCGGCCTCGACGGCCTCAAGGCAGTCGGCGAGGAAACGGTCCAGATCGAACATCGGGCGGGGCTCCTCGAATGGATGGCCCAATCGGGCGGTCCGGGATCGGCAGGCTGATCCAGGTTCGCCATCGTAACACGGATGGGGTGTCCTGTGCCCGATCCTCCCCGATTGGCAGGGCCAACTGGCAAGCCCGACTGGCAGACCCGACCAGCTCTATTCCGGCAGCAGACCCGCTTCGAACAGGGTCGCGAAGCGCTCGGCGGCGGCCCGAACGTCTGCGCGGCCGACGATCCCGGGACGGCGGGCGACCGCGTTGAGGGCGCCGAGCAGGGCGAAGGCGGCGAGATCCGTGTCGACACCCGGCGCGATTTCGCCGGAGGCGCGGGCGTCGACCAGCATGTCGCGCCATATCCGTTCATATTCCTCCGCCAGGCGGTCCAGCGGCGCCCGGGTCGCGGCGGGCAGGACGTGGCGGCTGTACAGAAAGGCCGAGACGTAGAAACGCCGGGCCAACAGGGGCGTCAGGTGCGCCGCGATGCCCTGGCGCAGGCGTTCCGCGAACGGCCCGGGCGTCTCGGCCACGGCGCGCAGCGCGTCGACAAACTCGGTGATGCCGAGGCGACAGATCTCCTCGAGGATCGCTTCCTTCGACGGGAAGTAATAGTAGAGCGCGGCCTGGCGGACCGACAGGATGTCGGCGATGTCCCGCATGGAAGAGCCGTGATAGCCCTTCTCCGCGAATACGCGCGCCGCGGCTTCGAGGATTTCCTTGCGCCGCAGCGCCTGCGCCTCCGCGCGCTTGCCAGTGGGCG
>CAYGKX010000060.1:11818-14100 GCA_964350225.1 uncultured Rhodospirillaceae bacterium
TCGGTCGGGTTCGTCATCCCATCCGCTTACCGGATTTTCGGCCGGCAACCAAGCTTGACCGGCTGACCGTCAACCCATAAATTCTACTGAGTGTTCAGTAGAATTTATGGGTATGGCCATGACCGATCCCGCCGCATCGCTGCCGAACTGGAAACCCGAGCGACTGGGGCCGGAGCGGCCGCCGCACAGCGAAGGGCCCTACGCGCAATTCGGCCCGGTCACCGGACCGAAGGACGCCGCCTGCGGCTTCGAGGTGACGGAACGGTTCGAGAGGTTCAATCAGGCGAACGACATCTACACGCGGGGCCAGTGGGACCCGCGCATCCGGTCGGAAAAGGTCATCAACTGGTTCAAGGGCATGTTCATGCCGGGCCTCGGCGCACGGAAGGCGAGCGGCTACACCATCCGCGACTTCGCGCTGCGCAACGCCGGCTGGATGGGCGCCAACCTGACGATCCAGCGCAGCCTGTCCGAAGGCCGGGTCGACGGCTTCCTCGACCATATCCGGCCCTATTCGGCCCCCAATCCCGCCAGGGTCGAAATCGAATCGGCCGAGAGAATGACCGAGGAGATCAAGCAGGTGTCGCGGCTGTTCGGCGCTGACGGCGTCGGCATCACCGCATACGACCCGCGCTGGCACTACACCAACAGCTTCTCGACGAAGGAACTGGCGGAGAAGCCCTACGCCATTCCGGAGGACATGCCCAACGTCATCGTCATCGTGACGGCGATGCACTACGACGCGATCAGGGCCTACCCGTCGGCAACGGCGGGGGTCGCGGTCGGCCACGGCTATTCGCGGGACTGCGAACTGGTCCAGACCATCGCGACCTATATTCTCAATCTCGGATACCGGGCCGTCGCCTGCGTCAACGACAGTTCTCAGGCGATCCCCTACGCGGTGCAGGCCGGGCTGGGCGAATACGGGCGCAACGGCCTTCTGATCACCCGGGACTTCGGCCCGCGTGTCCGCATCGGGCGCATCCACACGGATCTGCCCCTGGACCATGACGCGCCGGCGGCGTTCGGCGTCCGCGAGTTCTGCGACACCACCTGCCGGCGCTGCGCGACGGAATGCCCGCCGCAGGCGATATCCCATGGCGCGCCGACCGAGGAGATCGCAAACCAGTCGATGACGGTCGGCATCCGCAAGTGGCAGGTCAATCCGGAGAAATGCTTCAAGTTCTGGACCAACCAGGGCACCGAATGCGGCGTCTGCATGCGCGTCTGCCCCTATAACAAGGACATCTCGCGCCGCTGGATGAGGATGTATTATCGGGCGTGGCAACGGCTGGCCGCCTCGCCCTTCAAGAAACTGGCGCTGTGGCTGGACGTGAAACTGGGCTTCGGCAAACGCATCAAGCCGGAAGCCTATTGGCGCCGGTTCCGCTCGTCGGGACATTGAGCGGCCCGCGCGCGGGGAAGGGGAGGCCATGCGAAGCCTGGCGGACGTACTTCGCGCGACCGTGGCGCATAACGCAAACCGTACCGCGATCCTCGACGGCGACGGCCGGCTGACCTGGGCCGGCTTTGGCGAGCGGGTGGCACGGGCAGCCGGCGTCCTCCGCCGCCTGGGGCTGGAACGCGGCGACCGCTTCGCGATCGTTGCCCGTAACAGCCCGGCCTTCGACGAACTGAAGTGGGCGGGCTTCTCCTCCGGTGTCGTCCCCGTGCCGGTCAACTGGCGCCTGGCGCCGCCGGAGATCCGCCATATCCTGGAAGATGCCGACTGTCGGGCGGTCTTCGTCGAGGACGATCTCTCGGCCGCCTTCGACCATGCGGACCTGGCTGCGTATGGGTCGGCGGTCATGTTGCTGGGCGCCGACTACCCGGCCGCGCGCGACGGCGCGTCGCCCGTGCCGCCCATGGACGTCGACCCGGACGCGGATGCCCTCATCCTCTACACCGGCGGCACCACCGGGCGCTCGAAGGGGGTCCGCCTGTCGCACGGCAACATCGTGTCGAACGCACTGGCCTTCGGCCTCGGCACGGCGGCGCGGCGCGACGACGTCTTCCTCCACGTCGCCCCCATGTTCCACTCCGCGGACCTGCTCGGGACCGCATGGTTCATGCAGGGGGCGACCCACTGCTACCTGCCGGCCTTCACGCCCGAGGGCTTTCTCCGCGCAATCGAGCGCTATCGTGTCAGCGCCACGGTCACGGTGCCGGCGATCCTGATGGCTGCCGTGTCGCACCCGGACATCGGAAGCGCGAACCTCTCGTCGCTCAGGACGCTGATCTACGGCGCCGCGCCGATGGCGCTCGAGTGGATCGAGCGGGTC
>CAYGKX010000061.1:0-11427 GCA_964350225.1 uncultured Rhodospirillaceae bacterium
ATCGTGCCGCCGGTCGCCGTGTAGTCGGCGCCCGCGATGGCCGAGCCGTCGGTGGTCGCGAAATCGACGCTGCCCGCGGCGCTGGTGTCGCCAGCGCGGAGGACCGTGAAGACCGCCACACCGTCCGCCTCGTTCACCGTCACGTCGTTGATCGAGAGATCGGGAAGTTCGGCCGTTTCGACAATGGTCGTCTCGACATCCTCGAAGCTCGGGCGGATGACGCCGATCGACGGGTTCTCGATGAAGACCGTGAAGTCCTCGTTGCCCTCGCCGGGGCCGTCGAGGGCCGTGGTCAGCGAGAAGGTCAGCTCCGGCGGGATGGCGTTTTCGTCGAAGGTCAGCGTGTTGCCGACGAGCGTGACACCTGGTGTCAGCGCCGCCGCGTTCGCGAGTTCGGTCAGGAAGGCGGCGGTGAAGTCGGCCGCCTCGGCGCCTCCGACGCCGCCCGGCAGGACGATGCCGACGTCGATGGAGACGGTCTGCCCCGGCTCCAGCACCGCGCCCAGAAGTTCGACTGTATAGGTGGCGGCATTGCCTTCGTCGACCGAGGTGTCGCCGGTGATCTGCCAGCTCTCGTTATCGATGATCGTGGTCGCGATCAGGTCCTGATCCAGCGCGATCTCGCCGGCCGTCGGATTGGTGATGAAGACGGTGTAGTTCTCGAGGTTCTCCGGCACCGCATCGTCGAATGTCGCCAGATCGATGGTGATCGAGCTATCGCCGCCCGCCGCAAAAGTCAGCGTGTTGCCCGACAGACTCACCCCGCTCGCCCCATTGGCGGCGGCCAGGAGGTCTGCGAGGAAGGCGTTGACGAAGTCCTGCGATTCCGCGCCGCCGACACCGCCCGGGAGGTCGATGTTGACGTCGATGGAGACCGACTGACCCGGCTGCAGGGTCGCACCGCTGTAGCCGAGCGAGTAGGAGGCCGTTTCGCCTTCGAACAGCACGTGGGTGCCGTCGATTTCCCACACCACGCTGGCGAGATTGAAATCGTTGTCGATGATGGTGGACACACCGGTCGCGTCGGCGATGGTGGCCCCGACGGCACCGGACAGGTTGACCGTGAACTGGGTCGTGTAGTCGAGGACCGAGTCGTCAAGCGCCGCGACGGTAATGAACGCTTCCGTCTGGCCGACACCGAAGCTCACCGTCCCCGCCGTTGCGACATAGTCGTTGCCCGCGATGCCGCTGGCGTCGGCGGTTGAGAAGTTCACGGACGCGGTCCCCTGGACGTTCTCGCCGAAACGCACCACGCGGAAGACGATGTCGCCGCTTCCCTCAAAGGCGGTGACATCATTTATTCCGAGCAGTTCGGGCGCTGAGCCGTCGCTGTCGCTTGACGAGATCCGGCCGATGCCCGATCCGTCGATGATCTGGCCATTTGTCGGGTTCGTCAGGACGAGGGCGAACTCCTCCTGCGGCTCCGCCAGTCCATCGTCGATCGTCGAGACGGTCACGAACTGCTGCGAGACGCCGATGCCGAAGGTGAGCGTTCCGAAATTCGGGTGATAGTCCGCGCCGGCGATGGCGCTGGCATTGGTCGTGGTGAAGTCGACGGTGGTGACTTCGCTGAGGTCTCCGGCCCGGGTCACGGTGAAGACGGCCGCACCGCCCTCGTCCACCATGACATCGTTGACGGAGATCGGGCGCGGCAGGCAGGGCACGTCCTCGTCGAAGATCGTCCCGACACCGAAGTCGTCGGACAGACCCGTCATGAAGGAGGGGTTGGAGAGTTCGACGCGGAACTGCTCCAGGTCCTCCGGGTCCATATCGTTGATGAGCTGGACCGTGATCTCCTTCGTTGCCTCCCCGGCGCCGAAGCTGAGCGTCCCGGAGGTCGCGACATAATCGCTGCCGGCCAGAGCACTGTCGTTGGCGGTTGCAAAATCCACAGTCGATGAAATCGAGAGGTCCCCCGAGCGGGACACCGTGAAGACGATGAAGGCGCCGTTCTCGAGGGTGATCGCGTCGCTGACACCGACGAGCACGGGCTCGTCTTCGTTGTCGAGGATCGTGCCCACGCCCTGCGGATCGCCAATCGTGGCATTCACGGCGCCACCCAGGTTGACGAAGAAGCTCTCGTCCGGCTCGAACGCGGCGTCATTGGTGATGGCGACGGTCACGAAGGCTTCCGACTGCCCCGCGGCGAAGGTCACGCTGCCGTTGGTTGCCGTATAGTCTGCGCCGGCGAGGGCAGTACCGTTCGCCGTCGCGAAATTGATCGTCGAGCCGACGGCCGACGCGCCGGACTTGGTCAAGGTGAAGACGGCGACGCCGGCCCCCTCGTCGACGCTTATGTCGTCGATCGTCACGACCGGCAGGTCTCCGGTGTCGAGGATCGTGCCCGTCCCCTGACCGTCGTCGATGCCCGCGTTGACCGGCGCAGAGAGGTTGACGAAGAAATTCTCGTCACCCTCGAACACAGCATCGTTCGTGATGGCGACCGTGATCGTCGCCTGGTTCTGTCCCGCGGCGAAGTTCAGGGTGCCGGCCGTGCCAACGAAATCCGACCCGGCGAACGCGCTGCCGTTGGCCGTCGCGAAGCTCACCGAGGAAGGCAGGGTCGTGAGTCCCGCCTTCGTCACCGTGAAGACAGCGACCCCGGCGCTTTCGTTGACGGAGATATCGTCGATGGAGAAAAGCGGCAGGTCTTCGGGGTCGGTGATCGTGCCGATGCCCTGGCCGTCGTCGATCCCGGCGCCGATGGCATTCGAGAGATTGACCTGGAAGGTTTCGCTGCCCTCGTAGACCGTGTCGTCGGTGATCGCGACCGTGACGAAGGCTTCATCCTGGCCGGCCGCGAAGCTGACCGTGCCGGTCGTCGCCGTATAGTCCGCGCCGGCGATGGCGGTGCCGTCCGCGGTCGCGAAGGTCGCGCTGGACGCACCCGTGGTGTCGCCCGACCGGGTCACCGTGAAGACCGCGACACCCGCATCCTCGTTGACCGAGACATCGCCGATCGACAGCTCGGCCGGCGGCACCTGATCGCTGATGGTCGTCGTGATCGCATTCTGGCCGGCGACGATCTGACCCGCAGACGGCGCGGAGATCGAGATCGTATAGGTTTCCGGACCTTCCGCGAGGCCGTCGTCGATCGCCTGCAGGTCGAAGGTAACGCTCGTCGGCGCCCCCGTCGCAAAGGTCAGGGTCGTGCCGTTGAAGGTGACGCCGGGCGGCAGGTCCGCCTGGACGCCGGCCACGAAGGCCTCGATGTCGGCGGCGCTCGCCGTGCCGAAGCTGATGCCGAGGTTGACGGAGGCCGTCTGGCCCTCGACCAGGACCGCGCCGGTATAGGACACGGTATAGCTGGCGGCATCGCCCTCGGTGACCGCCGCATCGCCGTTGACCGACCAGCGCAGGTTCGCCGGGTCGTTATCGGTGATGACGGTGGAGACCAGACCCGACCCGGAGATCGAGCCCGCGCTCGCGTCCTGGATGCGGACGGTATAGTTCTCCGGCCCCTCGAACAGGGTGTCGTCCAGGGTCTGGAGATTGAAGCCGAAACTGGTCGGCGCGCCGGACGCGAAGGTCAGCGTATTGCCGGAGAGGGTGACGCCCGCCGGAAGCTGGCCCGCCAGTTGGGCGAGGAGGTTCGACGGGTCGAAATCGGCCGCTTCTGCGCCGCCGGCGCCGCCGGGCAGGTTGAAGACGATGTCGATGGACACAGTTTCGCCCGGCGCGAGCGTGGCGCCCGTGAAGCCGACCGTATAGGCGGCGGCGGCGCCCTCCCCGACCAGCTGCTGGCCGGCAATCGACCATTCGATGTTGCCGGGCTCGTCGTCGTTGATCGTGCCCAGGCCCTGATCGTCCATGATCGTGGCGTCGGTCGGGTTCGAGAGGTTGACGAAGAAGGTCTCCGTTCCCTCCAGGATCATGTCGTCGGTGATCGCGACGGTGACGAAAGCCTGGGACTGATTGACACCGAAGGACAGCGTCCCGGCCGTCGCCGTGTAATCCGCCCCGGCGAGCGCACTGTCGTCAGCCGTCGCGAAATCGACGGTCGACGGATTGGCGAGGTTTCCGCCCCGAGTGACCGTGAAGACCGCGACACCGTCGGATTCCAGGACGGTCACATTGCCGACCGCGAGCTCCGGCAGGTCGGTGAAGTCGCTGATGGTCGTCTCGACATCCTCGAAGCTCGGCTCGACAAGGCCGATCGACGGGTTCGACAGGCTGACGACATAGTCCTCGTCGCCCTCGATGATGCCGTCCTCAAGGGTCGCGAGGTCGAAGCTGAAGGCGACCGGCGAGACCGAGCTGTCGAATGTCAGGGTCAGCGTGTTGCCGCCCGCGGGCGTGGCCGTCACGCCGGCCGGCAGCTGGGCGACGATCTGGGCCAGCGGATCCGTGGGATCGAAGTCCGCGGCGCTGGCGTTCCCCGCCCCGCCGGGAATGCCCAGGGTGAGGTCGATCGAGACGGTCTGGCCAGGATCCAGAACCGCGCCCGACAGCTCAACGGTATAGGAGGCGCTGTCGCCCTCATTCACCGTCGTGTCGCCGGTGATGCGCCATTGCTCGTTGTCGAGAATGGTGGTCGCGATCAGGTCCTGGTCGACCATGATCGTACCGACGCTCTGGTTTCCGATGGTCAGCGTGTAGTTCTCGAGATTCTCCGGCAGCACGTCGTCGAAGGTCTCGAGCGAGAAGTTGAAGGTCGTGGCGGCCGTCGAGTCGAAGGTGACCCGGTTGCCGACGACGGAGACGCCCGGCGTCCCCGCGGCGGCGGTCGCCAGATCGGTCAGGAAGGCATTGACGAAGTCCGACGCCTCGGCGCCACCGATGCCGCCCGGCAGGTCGATGGCCAGGTCGATCGACACCGTCTGCCCCGGCGCAAGCGTGACACCCGAGTAGGACAGGGTGTAGTTCGCCGTACCACCCTCGAAGACGAGGCTTTGCCCGTCCAGTTCCCAGACCAGCGGGGCAGAGTCGATGATCGTCGTATCTACGGATCCGGCCAGCGGGTCCACGCTGCCCCCGGCGTCGCCGCCGGGACCGGTGAGGAAGACGCTGTAGCCTTCGTTATTCTCGAACGTCCCGTCCGCCTGGGTCGGCAGGGTGAAGGTAAAGCTGTTGCCGGCCGTGGCATCGAAGATCAGCGTGCTGCCGGACAGGGTGATGCCGGAGCCCACCGAGATGGCGTCCTGCACATCCTGCAGGAAGGCATCGACGAAGTCGGCCGCCTCGGCGCCCGTCATGCCGCCTGGCAGATCGATGTTGAGATCGATGGACGCGGTCTCGCCCGGCAGGAGCGAGACGCCGCTGAAAGAAACGGTGTAGCTGGCCGCGTTGCCTTCATCGACGGTATCGTCGCCGCGGATGGCCCAGAGCGCCCCGCCCCCGGTTGGCGGATCGTTGTCGACGATGGTGCCGACGCCGGTCGCCGTCGCCAGGTCGCCGCCCGCCGACGGGTTCGCCAGGTTGACCATGAAGAATTCGGCAGGCTCGTCGATGCCGTCGTCGGTAATCGCAACGGTGATCGTCGCCTGCGACTGGAAGGCGGCGAAGGCGACCGTCCCGGACGTCGCGCCGTAATCCTGGCCACTGGTGGCCGAACCGTCGGCGGAGGCAAAGTCGACCGTCGACGCATTACCCAGCTCGCCTGCGCGGGTGACGGTGAAGATTGCGACACCGTCTGCCTCGTCGACCGTCACGCTGTCGATGGAATACTGGGTCTCCGCCGACGGCGCATCGCCGTCGAGGATGGTGCCGACGCCGGTCGGCACGGAAATCTCCGTTCCCACGGGATTCGTCAGGTTGACCAGAAACATCTCGGCCGGCTCCGCCGTACCGTCGTCGACCAGGGCGACCGTGATCTGCGCCGTGCTTTCGCCAACGCCGAAACTGATGGTGCCGCCGGTGCCGGTGTAGTCGGACCCGTCTATGGCCGACCCGTCCGCCGTAACGAAATCGATCGAGGACGATCCGGTCGTGTCGCCGAAGCGGGTGACGGTGAAGACGGCGATGCCGTCCTCCTCGTTGACCGTGGTGCCGGAAATGGACACACGGGTGGCGTCGATATCCGTGTCGTTGTCGCGAATGACGCCCGTGCCGGTGCCGTCGACGATCACGCCGTTGCCGGTCGGGCCGGACAGGTTGACCAGAAACTGCTCGTCACCCTCGATCAGTGCGTCGTCCGCGATCGAGACCGTGATCTCCCGGATATTCTCGCCCGCGCCGAAACTCAGGACACCGGCTGTCGCGCCAAAGTCGAGCCCGGAGGTGGCGCTGTCGCCCGACGTGGCGAAGCTGACATTGACGGGCCCGGCGAGTTCGCCGGTCCGGGTCACCGTGAAGACCGCGGTGCCGGCCGCCTCGTCGACCACGACATCGTTGATGGCCAGGAAGCTGCTGCCGTCCGGCGGTGGCGGCGGGGCCGTGTCGTCGTTGTCAACGATCACGCCGACGCCGGTCGCCTTGGCGATACCCGCACCGTCCGTGGCGCCGCCGAGATTGACCGTGAAGAATTCGGCGGGCTCAATCTCCTGATCGTCCGAGATCGCAACGGTCAGGAAGGCCTCGCTCTGTCCGGCGCCGAAGCTGATCGTCGCCGACGTTCCCGTGAAGTCCGCGCCCGCTGTCGCCGACGCACCGACGACCGTCGCATCGACGGAACCGGTGCCGGAAACGTCGCCGGTACGCGTGACGGTGAAGACCGCGACGCCGTCGCCTTCGTTCACGGTGACATCGTTGACGGCGATCAGGGTGTCCGCCGTCGGCGGCTCGTTGTCGAGGATCGTGCCGACTGCCGTCGGCACGGTTACCGTCGCATCGGTCGCATTCGAGAGATTGACAAGGAAGCTTTCCGCACCCTCCTCGATGCCGTCGTCGTTGATCGCGACCGTGACGAAAGCCGCGCTCTGCCCCGCGCCGAAGGCGATGCTGCCCGCTGTGGCGGTATAATCGCTGCCGCCCAGCGCCGTCGCATCCTGCGTCGAGAACTGCACCGTCGAGGCACCGGAGAGATCGCCGCTCCGGATAACGGTGAAGACCGCGACGCCGTCGCCCTCGTCGACCGTCGTGCCCTCGATCATCAGACGCGCCGCGTCCGGGTTCACATCGTCGTCGTTGTCGACGATGGTGCCGATGCCCTCGCCGTCGACGATCGTCGCACCGGTCGCGCCGGACAGGGTGACCGCGAATTGTTCGTCGCCTTCGACTGCCAGGTCGTCGGTAATCGCGACCGTGACGGTCAGGCTGCCCTCGCCCGAGGCGAAGTTCAGCGTGCCCGCCGTTCCAGTGAAGTCGAAGCCCTGAATTGCCGACTGGGACCCTGTCTGGAAGTTCACCGTCGAGGTGCCTGTCAGGTCGCCGGTCCGTTCGATCGTGAAAACCGCGACCCCGGCATCCTCGTCAACCACGACATCGTCGATGGTCAGGAGAGTGTTCGGCGTCTGGGTCCCTCCGTCGTCATCGACAATCACGCCGACACCGCTCGCCTTGGCGAGCGCCGCCCCGCCGGAGGGCGACGACAGGTTCAGCGTATAGAACTCGGCCGGTTCCTCAATGGAATCGTCGGCGATGGTCACGGTCACCTGCGCCTGCGACTGCCCGGCGCCGAAGCTCAAGGTGCCGGCGGTCGCGCCGTAATCGGCGCCTGCCGTGGCGGACGCGGCCGTGGTGCCGAAATTGACCGTTCCCGCGCCCGTCAGGTCGCCGGACCGGGTGACGGTGAAGACGGCAACCCCGTCCCCTTCGGTCACAGTTACGTCGTCCACGGCGAAGAAGGTGTCGGCGGTCGGCGTCTCGTTGTCGAGGATCGTTCCGATCCCGGTCGGCGTCGTGATCGTCGCGCCGGTCGCGTTCGACAGGTTGACCGCGAAGCTCTCCGCCGCCTCCAGGATGCCGTCGTCGGTGATCGCGACCGTCACGAAGGCCTCGGACTGGCCGGCGCCGAACGTCAGGGTTCCGGCCGTGGTCGTGAAGTCGCTGCCGCCGACGGCGGTCAGGTTCTGGGTGTTGAACTGGACGCTGGAGGCGCCGCTGGTGTCGCCCAGACGGGTCACGGTGAAGACGGCCACCCCGTCGCCCTCGTCGACCGTCGTGCCGGCGATCTCCAGGCGCGGCGCGTCCGCGTTGGTGTCGTTGTCGAGGATCGTGCCGGTACCCACCGGGTCGGCGATCGTGGCGCCCGTCGCCCCCGAAAGCGCGACCGCGAACTGTTCGCTGTCCTCGATATTGAGGTCGTCGGTGATGGCGACCGTGATCGTCTTGCTGCCTTCGCCGGCGGCGAAGTTCAGGGTGCCCGCCGTCCCGGTGAAGTCGAAGCCCTGGGTGGCGGTGTCTGATCCGGTCTGGAAGTTGACGGTCGAAGCACCGCTCAGGTCGCCGGTCCGCTCCACCGTGAAGATCGCGACGCCGGCGTCCTCGTTGACGACGACATCGTCGATGGTCAAGAACGTCGTGTCGCCCCCGGGCGGGACGTCGTCGTTGTCGACGATCACGCCGACGCCGGTCGCCTTGGCGAGCGCGGCGTCACCGGACGGCGCGGACAGATTCAGGGTGTAGAATTCGGCCGGTTCGACAAGATCGTCCTCGGTAATGGCGACCGTGACGAATGCTTCTGACTGGCCGGCGCCGAAGTTCAGGGTACCGGCTGTCCCCGTGAAATCGAGGCCGGCGGCGGCCGAACCGGCCGCGGTCGCGAAGTTGACCGTCCCGGCGCCCGAGATATCGCCCGTGCGCATGACGGAGAAGACGGCGACGCCGTCGCCTTCGTTGACCGTCACGTCGTCGACGGCGAAGAGAGACGCGGCCGTCGGCGCGTCGTTATCGAGGATCGTGCCCACCGCGGTCGGGACCGTCACCGTCGCGTCGGTCGGGTTTGCCAGATTGACGAGGAAGCTTTCCGCGCCTTCGTAGACGCCGTCCTCCGATATGGCGACCGTCACGAAGGCCACGTCCTGGCCGACGCCGAAATCGACGGTGCCCGCCGTCGCGGTATAGTCCGCGCCGGCGGTGGCCGAGGCGTCCTGGGTCGCGAACTGGACGCTGGACGTACCACTCGTGTCGCCAAGCCGGGACACCGTGAAGACGGCAACGCCGTCACTCTCGTCGACGGTGACGCCCTGGATCTCGATCCGGGTTTCGGTCGGCGCGCTGTCGTTGTCAACGATGGTCGCGATGCCCTCGCCATCCGCGATCGCGGCTCCCGTCGCGCCGGACAGCGCAACCGCGAACTGCTCGTCGGCCTCCACGGTCAGATCGTCCGTGATGGCGACGGTAACCGTCATCTCGCCTTCGCCGGCGGCGAAGGTCAGGGTCCCGGACGTGCCGGTGAAGTCGAAGCCCTGGATGGCCGAAAGGGATCCCGTCTGGAAGTTGACGGTGGACGGACCGGCCAGATCGCCCGTGCGTTCGATGGTGAAGACCGCCACGCCGGCATCCTCGTTCACCACAACGTCGTCGATCGAGAAGAGGGTGTTCGGCGTCACCGTACCGTCGCCATCGTCGTCGACAATGATGCCGATTCCCGTCGCCTGCGCGATACCCGCGCCCGCGGAGGGATTGGAGAGATTGAGGGCGAAGAATTCCGAGGCTTCCTCGACGGCGTCGTCGGCGATGGAGACCGTCACCAGCGCCTGGGTCGCCCCGGCGCCGAAATTGAGCACGCCGATCGTCGCGCCGAAGTCCGACCCCGCGAGGGCGGAGCCGTCGGAGGTCTGGAAGGCCACGCTGGAGCTGCCGGAGACGTCGCCGGTGCGCGTCACTGCGAAGACCGCGACACCGTCGCCCTCATGCACCGTCACGCTGTTGACGGCGAAGAGGGTCGGGTTCGTGGGCGCGTCATTGTCGAGGATCGTGCCGACACCGGTCGGCACCGTCACCGTCGCATCGACGGCGTTGCTCAGATTGACGAGGAAGCGTTCTGCGCCCTCGGCCGCACTGTCCTCGGTAATCACCACCGTGACGAAGGCCTGCGACTGGCCCGCCCCGAAGGCGAGCGTCCCGGCCGTCGCGCCATAATCCTGCCCGGCGACGGCCGAGGCGTCCTGCGTTCCGTAGTTCACCGACGAGGTACCGGACGTATCGCCCAGACGGGTGACCGTGAAGACCGCGACTCCGGATCCCTCGTCGACGGTGACGCCCTGGATCTCGATGCGGGTTTCGGTCGGCGCACTGTCGTTGTCGCGGATGGTCGCGAGGCCCGTGCCGTCGGAGATGACCGCGCCGGTCGCACCGCTGAGGTTCACGGCGAACTGTTCGGCGTCCTCCACCAGAAGATCGTCCGTGATCGAGACCGTGACGGACTGCGCCGCTTGCCCGGCGGCGAAGGTCAGCGTGCCGGACAGGCCGGTGAAATCGAATCCCTGGATCGCGGTGATGGAGCCGGTCTGGTAGTTGACCGTCGAGGCGCCGCCCAGGTCGCCGAGGCGGGACACCGTGAAGACCGCGACGCCGGCGTCCTCGTCGACCACGACGTCGTTGATCGACAGCAGCGTGTTCGGGGTCGGTACCGTCGCGCCGTCGTCATCGACGATCGTGCCCACACCTGTGGCATTGCCCAGCGCCCCCCCGACCGGAGAGCTCAGGTTCACCGTGAAGGTTTCAACCGGTTCGGTGACCGAATCCTGCGAGATCGCGACCGTCACCTGACGGGCGGTTTCGCCTGCGCCGAAGACAATCGTCCCGGATGTGATGCCGAAGTCGTTGCCGCCGATGGCGCTGCCGTTCGCCGTGGCGAAGTTGACCGCGCCCGCACCGGAGACGTCGCCGTCACGAACGACGGTGAAGACGGCGGTCCCGGACCCCTCGGAAACCGTCACATTGTCGATCGCAAAAAGCGTCGGCTGGCTGTCCGGCAGATCGTCGTCGAGGATGGTGCCGACCGCGGTCGCGTCGTTGATGGCCGCCCCGGTCGGGTTGGACAGGTTGAGGGCCATCGTTTCCGCGCCCTCGATCGTACCGTCGTCGACCACATTGACCGTGACGAAGGCCTGGCTCTGTCCCACGCCGAAGCTGAGGGTGCCGCTCGTCGCGCTGTAGTCGGTCGGCTGGACCGCACTGCCGTTCGCCGTGGCGAAATTGACACTGCTCGCCCCGCTGAGGTCGCCGTGGCGCGTGACGGTGAAGACGAGGCTTCCGCCATCCTCCGTCACCGTCGTGTCGCTGACGTCCAGACGCGTGGCCGCCGCGGCGGGGTGGTCGTTGTCGACGATGGTCGCGGTGCCCGTATTGTCGACGATCTCGCCGCCGGTCGGATTGCCGATGACCAGGGAGAACTGCTCCGGCCCCTCGACCGTGAAGTCGTCGATCAGGGAAACGGTCACCAGCGCCGTACCCTCGTTCGCGCCGAAGGTCACGGTGCCGCTGGTCGGCAGGTAGTCCGCGCCGCCGCTCGCCGACCCGTCGGCCGTGTTGAAATCGACGGCGGCCGGATTGTCGGTCGGCCCGAGGCGGGTGATCGTGAAGACGACCTCGCCGGCCGTT
>CAYGKX010000061.1:11437-13932 GCA_964350225.1 uncultured Rhodospirillaceae bacterium
CGAGTCGTTGTCGATGATCGTCGTAGAGACGCTCGCGTTGTCGATCGAACCGCCGCTCTGGTTGGAAATCTGGAGCGTGAAGTCCTCATTGCCCTCGAAGAGCGAGTCGTTGAGGGTCGGGAAGGACAGGGTGAGCGACGGCGAGGCCGTGCTGTCGAACGTGATGCGGTTGCCCACCCGGGTGACGCCCGGGGCGGCGTCGACCGCCTGCTGCAGGTCCTGGTTGAAGGTCTCGAGGAAGTCCGCGTTGGAGGCCGATCCGAACAGGCGGGCGATGTCGATCGAGACCGTCTGGCCAGGGGCCAGGGTCACGCCCGAATAGGAGAGTATGTAGCTGGGCGTGTCGCCCTCGATGACCGCGGCGCTGCCGGCGAGGTTCCAGACCAGGTTCTGAAGGTCGTCGTCGACGATCGTCGTCTCGACAGCGTCGTTCGCCGGATCGGCGGTGCCGAGCGACGGGTTCGCAACACCGATGGTGTAGTCCTCGTCGCCCTCGAGGATCAGGTCCTGGGCCGTTTCGAGAGAGAAGCTGAAGAAGGGGTCGGCATCCTGGTCGAAGCTCAGGGTGCGCGTGGCCGAATCGTAGGCGAGGCCGGAATTGGGGCCGAGGGCCACGACGGCCGCCTGGACGTCGCTGTTGAAGGCCGCGAGGAAATCGGCCGCCTCCGCGCCGCCCAACCCGCCGGGCAGGTCGACGGTCAGTTCGACCGAGACCGTCTGGTCATCGGTCAGGGTGCCGCCGGAGAAGGCGACGGTGTAGGTCGCGGCGTCGCCTTCCGCGACGCTGTCCGTTCCGTCGATGGTCCAGACGAGCGCCTCGTTGTCGAGGATGTCCGTCGTCACGCTGTCGAGGTTGGTGACGATCGTCCCCTGGGTCGGGTTCGAAATGACGATCGAGAAGCTTTCCGCCCCTTCGATCAGCGTGTCCTCGAAGGCTTCGAGATCGAAGATCAGCGCCGGCGGAACGGCACCGTTGTCGAAGGTCAGCGTGTTGCCCGACAGGGTGACACCGGCGGTGGCGTCGGCCGCCGCCTGGAGATCGGCGAGAAAGGCGTTCATGAAGTCGCCCGTCTCGGCCCCGCCGACACCGCCGGGGAGCACCACGGACACGTCGATCGACACGCTTTCGCCGGGCGGAATCGTGGCGCCGGTATAGTCGATCATATAGGTCGCCGACATGCCCTCGGTGACCTCGTCGTCGCCGGTCAGCGCCCAGGTATTGTCGCTTTCCAGGATCGTCGTCTGGACCTGGTCCATGCCGGCTTCGATCTGACCGCCGGCCGACGGGTTCTGGATGAACACCGTGAAGGTCTCGTCGTTTTCCGGCAGCTGGTCATTCAGGGTCGGCAGGGTGAAGGTGATGACGTTTGGCGCCGTATCGTCGAAGGTCAGGGTGTTGCCCGACAGGGTCACGCCCGGAATGCCGGCGATGGCATCGCCCACGTCGTTCAGGAAACTTTCGACGAAGTCCCCCGCGGCCGCGCCCGTAACGCCGCCCGGAAGGTCGATGTTGAGATCGATGGAAACCGTCTGGCCCGGCTCCAGGGTCAGATTGGTGTAGCCGACCATGTAGGACGGCGCGCCGCCCTCGGCCGTGCTGACATCGCCCGTCAGGCTCCAGAAGGGGGTGGCCCCCTCTTCGATCACGGATTCGACCGACCCCTGGTCCGGCACGACGCCGCCGGCGATCGCGCCGCCGGTCGCAGTGGGATTGGCCAGGGTCAGGGTGAAGGTCTCGTCGCCTTCCGTCAGGCTGTCGACGATCGACTGGAGGGAGAAATTGAAGGCTGAACCGTCGACGGACGGGTCGAAGGTCACCCGGACCGTCCCGCCGCCCAAGTCCGTCACGGTCACGCCGGCCTGCGCCCCGGCGGCTGCGAAAAGCGCGTCGAAGAAGGCCTGGTCGAAGTCGGCGGCGGAGGCCTGCCCCGGGCCGCCCGCGAGATCGATCGTGACGTCGACCGAGCGTGTTTGACCGCCTTCCAGCGCCTGGCCGGCGAAAGCGATCGTGTAGTCGAAGGCGTTGCCTTCGAGGTCGTTGCTCTCGCCGTCGATCGTCCAGTCGGCGGGAATGCGGATCGTGACCGTCGTGGTCGATGTCGTGCCGCCGTTGCCGTCGGTGATCGTGTAGGTGAAGACCTCGGTGCCGAAGAAATTGTCCGCCGGGTCGAAGAGGATTTGGTGCAGCTTGGTCGGATCGCCGAGATCGCTGGGCGCGATGCCGATCTCCGCGCCCGTCGGCGTTATCACTGTTGCGCCGTCGACCTGAACCGGCTGCCCGTTGATCGAGACGATGGTCAGCGTATCGCCGTCGGGGTCGGAATCGTTGGCCAGGACCTCGAGCTCGAAGACGCCCGGATCGCCGGGGGCGAGCGCCGCGACCTCGGGATCCCCCGCCGGGGGCGGGGCGAGCGCGAAGGCCTGGAACAGGAGGCCCTGCGGAGCCTCGGGCCCCTCGTCCGGGTTGGCGACAGGCGGTCCGGAGGAGAATTCGT
>CAYGKX010000062.1:0-4731 GCA_964350225.1 uncultured Rhodospirillaceae bacterium
GCATGGCTCCCGCCCACGACTGCCGCCCGGGGCCGTTCCGCATGCCGCCGAGGCTGGACGGGTCCCCCCGGCGCGCCTATAGTCCCGGCGTTTCGCGGGCGCCACGGGGGCGCCCCGATCGTCAGTCCGATGGGCAGTTGGAACGATGGACCTGGGCACCAAACTCTATACCCTCTTCCGCGGACGCCATGTCGGCACCGACGGCCACGGCAACCGCTATTACCAGGAACGCCGGGGCGCGAAGGGCCGCCGGAAAAGGCGGTGGGTGGTGTACAAGGGCGGCGCGCGCGGGCCCTCGCTGGTGCCGCCGGAATGGCACGGCTGGCTGCACCACACCGTCGATGTCACGCCCAAGGAAAAGCCGCCCGTCCACCGGCCCTGGCAGAAGCAGCATCTGCCCAATCTGACCGGCACCCGCGCCGCCTACCGGCCGTCCGGGCACGATTATGAAGGGGGCAAGCGGGCAAGGGGCACGGGCGACTACGAGCCCTGGACCCCGGCCTGAGCCGCGCTCGTCGCTGTCGGCCGCCGCGGACCAGATGATTTCGCGCACAACCGGGTTCGTGCTTGCCGGCGCCGCCTTCTGGGGGCTCCTGGGGCTGGTCGCATTCTACGCCTTTTCGAGCGGCGGACTGGCCCAGCGCGGCGATTACGCCGTCAGCGCCACATTCGATCAGGTGGATGGCCTTTCCGTCGGCTCCCCGGTCTATCTCGCCGGCGTCAAGATCGGCGAGGTCACGCGCCTCAGCCTCGATGCCAGAAACCACCGCCCGACGGTGCGCTTCGGCATTCGCTCCGGCATCCGGCTGCCGACGGACAGCGGCGCGCTGATCATGAGTGACGGGCTGCTCGGCGGCAAATTCGTCCGGGTCGAGCCGGGTTCCGACGACACCTATATGAAGGCGGGCGACAGTTTCCAGTTCGTCCAGGATGCGGTGATCGTCGAACAGATCCTGGAGCGCATCGTGGTGACCGCCGAAGCCCGGCGCAAGGCGGCACGGGACGCCTCTCCCGACAAGAAGGAGCCATAGGATGGGCGGCCGTCTCGTCGAGAGCGTCATGGGCGCCGTGGTTCTGGGCATCGCCGCGCTGTTCCTCATCTTCGCCTGGACGACCGCCGATCTGCAGCCGATCGAGGGCACGAACTACAGCGCCCGCTTCAACTCCGTCGGCGCGCTTTCGGCGGGTGGCGATGTGCGGATCGGCGGCGTGAAGGTCGGCAGCGTGACCGCGCAGTCGATCGACCCCAAGACCTATCGCGCTGTCGTCACCTTTTCGGTCCGTGCCGACATCCGGCTGCCGGAAGATACCGAGGCCTCGGTCGCGAGCGACGGCCTTCTGGGGGGCAAGTATCTCCGCCTCAAGATCGGCCGGTCGACAAAGATGCTCGCCGCCGACGCGACCCTTTCCAGAACCCGCGACGCCCTGTCGCTCGAAGACCTTCTCGGGCGGGCCATCTTCCTCCTGACCGAAAGCGACAAGAAGACGCAATGACGCCTGCCGCCGACACCGTTGCCGACCAGCTGTGGGATCCCGACCGCTATGCGCGGAATGCCCGTTTCGTCGCCGATCTCGGCGCCCCGGTTGTCGACCTCGCCGCCATCGTGCCGGGCGAACGGGTGCTCGACCTGGGTTGTGGCGACGGCGCGCTGACCCTGAAGTTGAAGGAAGCCGGAGCCGAGGTCGTCGGCGTCGATGCGAGTCCCGAACAGATCGAGGCCGCCCGTGGTCTCGGACTCGACGCCCGGGTGATGGATGGCCATGCGCTGGAATTCGACGGCGAGTTCGACCTTGTCTTCTCGAACGCGACGCTGCATTGGCTGAGCGCCCATCCGGATCGCGTGATCGAGGGGGTCTTCAAGGCCCTCAAGCCGGGCGGGCGCTTCGTGGCGGAAATGGGGGGCTTCGGCAATGTCGGCACGATCCGCCGCGCGCTCTATGCCAGCCTGGAGAAGCGTCGGGTCGACGCGGCCCTGCACGATCCGTGGTACTTCCCGACCATCGGCGACTACACGACGCGGCTGGAACGGGGCGGCTTGCTGCCGTCCGATGCGACCCTGTTCGAGCGTCCGACCCGGCTGCCCGGTGCGCTCGAAGATTGGCTCGACACCTTCGCGGAGCCGTTCCTCAAGGCGCTGCCGGCGGCGGCTCACGAGGCAATCAAGCGGGAGGTCGCGGAAGCGGCCGAGGCGGATCTGCGGCGCGAGGACGGGATCTGGTATGCGGACTATGTCCGCCTGCGCTTTCGGGCGGTGAAGGTAGCGCCTGGCACGCTGCCTTGATTTCGTCCGTATCTTTCGCTGTTATCCGACCCGCCGCCGGGCGGTCCTACGCACCGGCAGTGGAAAAAGGGCGGAACGACAGAATGGCCGACGACACTTCCGATATCATCGCCGATGGCCGGGCGGGCAGCCATGCCGAAGCGGGTGGGCCCCGACCGTTCGAACCGCCCGTTTGGGCAGGCCCCGACGGCGCTCCGCTGACCTGCAAGGAAAAGATCAAGGTCCTGAATGAGAACCTCGAAGAGATCCGCGACATGGCTCAGGACGCCCTCGAGGACGCCGTCCTGATGGGGGCCGACGAGGGTCAGGTCCGCGCCGCCCTGGAGACGTTGGTCGCGTCGCTGGTCAATCCCTACCGCCGCTCCGGGAAAGCCTGATGCGCCGATTGCTGATGTTGATGCTGGTCGTCCTGGCCGTGCCTGCTGTCGCCCTGCCCGCGGCCGCCCAGACGCCCGCAAAGAAGAAGGAAGAAGACACCTTCAATGCGGAAGCCTACACCGTCATGTTCCGCGGACTGAACAAGGTGACCGGGCGGACGTCGAGCTTTACCGGCAAGGTGGGCCAGACGGTGACCTTCGGCAATCTCGAGATCGTCATCCGCCGCTGCCAGAAGTCGCGGCCGACCGAGCCGCCGGAGCGGGGCGCCTTTCTGCAGATTTTCGAGAAGAGCCTGAAGAGCGATCAGAAGATTCGTGTCTTCAGTGGCTGGATGTTTTCTTCCAACCCGGCCCTGTCGGCGCTGGAGCATCCGGTCTACGACGTCTGGATCACCGACTGTAAGTAATTCTCGATCTCCGCGTCTGGGACATCGCAGGGAAAGGCGGCCTCGACCTGCAGGGCGTCGGCGAGCATTTCGTGATAGTCGGCGCGCGGGATTTCCGTTGCACCCATGCGCGCCAGATGATCGGTCAGAAACTGGGTGTCGAGAAGGGAATACCCCCCGGCGCGCAGCCTGATGACCAGATGAACCAGGGCGACCTTGCTCGCGTCGGGCGCGCGCGACACCATGCTTTCGCCGAAGAAGGCGCCGCCGATCGACACCCCATACAGGCCACCGACCATTTCCCCCTCCCGCCAGCATTCGACGGAATGGGCGAAGCCGAGCCGGTGAAGTTCGGAATAGGCCTCCTCGATCTCCGCATTGATCCAGGTGTCGGGCCGGTCCGGCGCGGGTTCCCCGCACAACCGGACCATCTGCCGGAAGGCGGTGTCGCAGCGGACGTCGAAATACTTGCGGCGCACGGCCTTGCGCAGGGAGCGGCCGACATGAAGGCCGTCCAGCGGAATGATCCCGCGCCAGTCCGGGTCGACCCAGAAGATCTTGGCCCGGCCGCGCGATTCGGCCATGGGAAAGACCCCGGCGGCATAGGCGCGGATCAGCAGGTCTGGCGTAATCTCAAGCTGCTTGGCCATCGCGGCAATCGCGGCGTGTCAGGCCCCAATTATACACCCGACTTGACGAATTCCTCCAGCCAGCGGATGTCGTAATCGCCGTTGATGAAGCTCGGGTCGGAGACCAGCTTCCGGTGCAGCGGGATCGTCGTCTTGATTCCGCCGATGACGAATTCCTCGAGCGACCGACGCAGACGCATCAGGCATTCGTTCCGGCTCGCGCCATGGACGATCAGCTTGGCGACCAGGCTGTCATAGTGCGGCGGCACGCTGTAATCCGCATACAGGCCGGAATCGACCCGGACGCCGAGCCCGCCCGGCGGGTGATACTCGGTCAGCCGCCCGGGCGAGGGCACGAAGGTCGCCGGGTCCTCCGCGTTGATCCGGCATTCGATCGCGTGGCCGGAAAAGTCGATCTCCTCCTGCCGGACCGAGAGTTTCGCGCCGGAGGCGATGCGGATCTGTTCCCGGACGATGTCGATCCCGCTGATCGCTTCCGTGACGGGATGTTCGACCTGGAGACGCGTGTTCATCTCGATGAAGTAGAACTCGCCGTTCTCGTAGAGGAATTCCAGCGTGCCGGCGTTCGCATAGCCCATCTTGCGGATGGCATCGCAGCCGATTTCACCCAGTCGGGCGCGCTCCGTCGCGTTGAGCGCGGGAGAGGGCGCCTCTTCCAGGACCTTCTGATGGTTGCGCTGGAGAGAGCAGTCGCGCTCGCCCAGATGGACGACGTTGCCGTGGCTGTCGGCGAGGATCTGCAGCTCGATATGGCGGGGACGGGCGAGATACTTCTCCATGTATATCTCGTCGTTGCCGAAATTGGCCTTGGCCTCGCGCTTGGCCAGGCGGATCATTTCGGCAAGTTCGGCGCTCGACTGGGCCACTTTCATGCCCTTGCCGCCGCCGCCGCCCGACGCCTTGATAAGGACCGGATACCCGATCTCCTCGGCGATCGACTTGGCTTCTTCCTCATCGGTCACGGCCCCGTCGGTCCCGGGCACGACGGGTACGCCCAGCCGCACCATGGTCTTCTTGGCCTCGACCTTGTCGCCCA
>CAYGKX010000062.1:4741-5179 GCA_964350225.1 uncultured Rhodospirillaceae bacterium
GACGATCTCGGCGAAGCGGGCGTTCTCCGACAGGAAGCCGTAGCCCGGATGGATCGCGTCAGCGCCGGTGACGATCGCGGCGGAGACGATGGCCGGGATGTTCAGGTAGGACGCTGTCGACTGCGGCGGGCCGATGCACACGCTCTCGTCGGCGAGCCGAACATGCATGGCGCTGTCGTCGGCCGTCGAATGGACGGCGACAGTGGAGATGCCCATCTCGTGACAGGCGCGGTGGATGCGAAGGGCGATTTCGCCCCGGTTCGCGATCAGGACCTTGTCGAACACGGCGCGGCGCCCGTCAATCGACGATCATAAGCAGCTCGCCATACTCGACCGGCGTGCCGTTCTCGATGATCACCTCGCGGACGATGCCCGACCGCGGCGCCTTGATCTCGTTGAAGGTCTTCATCGCCTCGACGAGCATCAGGGTCTGGCCTT
>CAYGKX010000062.1:5189-13910 GCA_964350225.1 uncultured Rhodospirillaceae bacterium
TCGCCGACCCCGACGAAGTTGGGTGCCCCGGGTTCCGGGGCCAGGTAGACGGTGCCCACCATCGGGGAAGTGACGGCTCCCGGATGGGAGGCGTCGGCTGCCTTTGCGACCGGGGCGGCCTCGATGGCCGGAGCCGGCGCAGCGGCGGGTGCGGGCGCCGCCGGTACGGCGGCAACCGCCGCTCCGCTCTGCCGGGAAACGCGCACCCGCACGTCGCCGGTCTCGTATTCGATCTCCGTCAGGCCGGTTTCATCCAACAGACCCGCCAGGTCCCGGATCATGTCCTGATCCAGCGAGGAGGGTTTGCCGTCCGGCGATGTCTTTTTTCTCATCAGGTCAGTTTCCAGTTCCGGTATGCGCGGCAAGCGCCCTGAGGGCCAGTAGGTAGCCCGTGGCACCGAATCCGCAGATCACTCCCAGGGCGGCTGGCGAAATGTAGGAATGGCTGCGCCAGGCTTCTCGCGCGAAGATGTTGGAAAGATGCACTTCCACCGCCGGCACGTCCACTGCCTTCAGGGCGTCCAGGATCGGGACCGACGTATGGGTATAGCCGGCGGGGTTCAACGCGATGCCGACCGCGGATTCGCCGGCCTCCTGGATCCAGGTGACGAGCTCGCCTTCTCCGTTGGTTTGCCGGAAGACGATATCGAAACCCAGTTCGTCGCCGAGAGCGCGGCAGGCATCCTCGATATCCCCAAGCGTCGTCGTTCCGTAGACTTCCGGTTCCCGTTGGCCCAGCAGGTTCAGGTTGGGGCCGTTCAGGACATATATGGTCGGCCGGTCGGTCATGCCAGTTTCCCCCTGGCGCACGCGTGGGAGGGCCCGCGCGGCGCGGGCGGCGTTATACCATCCGCGCCCCGGCAGGCAAATCGCAGAACCGTGGAATTCGGGCCCCACAAAGCTCTTTAAATTGCGTTCCGGGAAGCGTATATGCGTGCCCTCGCGCGGATCGGTGGTGCCGACCGCGTGCCGGGGCCGCGCCGGAAGTGGACTGATGTGAAGGTCCGGTCGACAAAGACCGGACGGTTTGTTTCCGCGGCGCGCTCGCCGTCCCCAGAAACGCGATGACGGGGCGGCAGCTGGCATGAAGGATTAGCCCAATGACAGAGAAGATCGCGCGCTTTCTGGCCGAGACCCGGCCAGAGACCCCTTGCCTCGTGGTCGACCTCGACGTCGTCGCCGAGAATTACCGCAGCCTGAAGGCGGCGCTGCCGCTGGCCAGCATCTATTATGCCGTGAAGGCCAATCCCGCGCCGCCGGTGATCGACGTGCTGGCCGATTTGGGCTCCTGTTTCGACGCTGCCTCGATCTATGAGGTCGAGCAGCTGGTCGGGCAGGGCGTCGAACCCGCCCGCATCAGCTTTGGCTCGACCATAAAGAAGCAGGACCATATCGCCCGGGCCTTTGCCCTCGGCGTGCGCCTTTTCGCCTTCGACTGCCGGGCCGAGCTGGAGAAGCTCGCGGTGGCGGCGCCGGGCGCGCGCGTCTTCTGCCGCATCCTGATGGACGGCGCCGGCGCCGATTGGCCGTTGTCGCGCAAGTTCGGCTGCAGCCTGGACATGGCCGCTGACCTGATCGTCGAGGCGCGCGAACGCGGTCTCGACCCCTGGGGCGTGTCGTTCCATGTCGGCTCGCAGCAGACCGATCCGGGGCAGTGGGAGATCGCGGTGGGCAAGACCCACATGCTGTTCACGACCCTGGCCCAGCGCGGCATTGACCTGCGCATGGTGAATCTCGGCGGTGGATTCCCGGCGCGTTACCGGTCGGGCGTGCCGGACATGAACGCCTATGGCGACGCCATCATGCAGGCCATCACCAAGCATTTCGGCAACAAAATTCCCGCCCTCGTCGTCGAGCCGGGACGCGGCGTGGCCGGCGACGCGGGCATCATCGAGGCCGAGGTCGTCCTGATCTCGCGCAAGAGCTACGACGATCCCGTCCGCTGGGTTTATCTGGATATCGGGAAGTTCGGCGGACTGCCGGAGACGATGGACGAGGCGATCAAGTACCGCATCGAGACGCCCCGGGATGGCGGCGAAGTTGGCCCTGTGATCCTCGCCGGCCCGACCTGCGATGAGGTCGACATCCTGTACAAGAATGCCGGTTACGAACTGCCGCTCGATCTGGTTGTCGGCGACAAGGTGCGTTTCCATGCGGCCGGCGCCTATACGACGACCTACAGTTCGGTTGCCTTCAACGGCTTCCCGCCGCTGGCCGAACATTACGTCTAGGCGCCAAGTCGGGCCGGAGCATACTCAGAAAAGGCGACGCGTGCCGTCGGGGCGCGCGTCGCTTTTTTCTGCGTCAGACGTTAGTTTTCGACCTCGACGACGTCCGCGATCGGCGCGTTCTTCTTGATCGATTCGATTCCGTTCTTCGCCGACTGCTTGCTGTTATAGGCCTCGCCGACGGCAATCACTTCTCCGTTCCCGGCTTTCAGACGGAACCGGAACTTGCCGGCCTTGTCCTTGTACAGCTCGAATTTCGCCATGGTCGTCTCCACTGTTCAGATTGCGTTTTGTTGGTTCGAGTAGTCTGTTAGTGCACGTGAAACCGATCCTATTTGGCCTAAAGTTGCCGAAAAGCAAAGGCTCTTTATGCCCGTTGACGGCATTCCACGCGGTATCGCGGGGGCGGAGACGACAGTGGCGCGGCTGAGAACCGACCTTTGGGTGTCCGCCCATATTCGTAGGTGCGAGATCGCGGGCCTTTTCGTTTACGTCGTCCATCGTGGGGACGCCGAGCGCGGGGCGGTGCTTCTCAAGGTCGCGCATCTCGATGGGACGGCGACTGTCTACGACCGCAGCTATGACTTCGACGGCAACCTCATCTGGACCCGGCGCACCGGAGACACGCCGGTCGCGGAGCGCGAAGCGGACGACCTGATCGCCCGCCAGCGCAAGTATGACAGCGACCTCTGGGTGCTGGAGATCGAGGATCGCGACGGCCGCCACGAACTGGACGAACCGGTCGCCTAGCGCGCCGGTCTCCTCTACGCTATCCGAAACTCGGCGGGAGGAACGGGTATGACGGGCGAAACGGGCAGGATCGCGGGCAAGGTGGCCCTGGTGACGGGGGCGGGGTCCGGGCTCGGCCGGGCGATCGCGGAGATGCTGGCGCGGCACGGTGCGACGGTCGCGGTAAGCGACATCGACGAGAGAGCGGCGGCCGAGACGGCTGACACAATCGGGGCGGCCGCGCATGTCTGGCAGCAGGATGTCACCGACCCCGCGCGATGGGACGTTGTGGTGGCCGAGGTCATGGAACGGCTCGGCGGCCTCAACATTCTCGTCAACAACGCCGGTATCGGGCCGCCCGGCTCCATTGAGGAGACCAGCCTCGACCTGTGGCGCACGGTCCATGCGGTCGACCTCGACAGCGTCTTCATCGGCTGCAAGGCGGCCTTGCCCGCGATGGTCGAAAGCGGCGGCGGGTCGATCGTCAATATCTCCTCCATCGCCGGGATCATCGCCGACGGCAACCTCGCCGCCTACAACTCGGCCAAGGCGGCGGTGCGCCATCTGTCGAAGTCCGTGGCGCTGCACTGTTGCCGCAAGGGCTATCCGGTTCGCTGTAACTCGGTACACCCCGCCTTCGTCGATACGCCGATCCTCGACCAGATCGGCTCGCGTTTCACGCCGGACGAGATCCGCGCCAAGATGGCCCGGCAAATTCCGATGGGCCGGATTGGCAAGCCCGATGAAGTGGCTTATGCCGTCCTGTATCTCGCCTCCGAGGAAAGCGGCTTCATGACCGGCGCCGAAATGGTGCTGGACGGCGGTATCAGCGCGCGCTGACCGGCCAGGGGGCGTTTCTTCGAACCTGGACTGACCCGATGACGAAACTCCTCGCCGTCTTCGTGACGGTGTTTCTCGCCGAGCTGGGCGACAAGACCCAGCTCGCCACCCTCCTCTTCGCGACCGACAAGCAGCAATCTCCCTGGCTCGTCTTTCTGGCGGCGTCGGCGGCGCTGGTGGTCGCGACCGGGGTCGCGGTTCTGCTCGGCACGCTCGCCACCCGCTATGTCGAGGGGCTGCCGCTCAAGCTGATTGCCGGGATCGGCTTCCTCGCGATCGGCGTCTGGACCCTCTGGGGCCACTTCCAGCAGGCCTAGCCAGCGCTCATTGCCCGACGTCGCGCAAGCGCGGCCAGCCGTCTCCGGGCGTTTCCCCGGCGCGAATACGCCGGGCATGAATGATATAGCCGAGGAAATTGCCGATGAGCTGGGCGGCGAAATAGCAGGTCGCGCCGGTCGGGTCGTAGTCGGGCGCAAGCTCGACGAAATCGATGCCGACGACCTTGCCATGGATCGCGGCGGCCTTCAGGAAATCGCTGATCTCATAAAAGAGGAAACCGCCGGCGGAGGGCGTGCCGGTGCCCGGCGCGATGGACGGGTCGAAGCCGTCGATATCGATGGTGAAATAGAGCCGTGCGCCGATCGGGATACGGGCGAGGACGCCCGCGACACCCAGTTCGCGGAAGTCCCGGACGGAGAGGATATCGGATTTGGCCGCTCGCGCGTCGGCGAAATCGCTCGCGGCGGACGATCCCATGTTGCGGATGCCGAGATGGGTGATGCCGGAAACATGGTCGCACTCGGCGGCCCGGCGCAGCGGATTACCCTGGCCGTGGCGTACGCCGTGCCGCTCGTCGACATAGTCCAGATGGGCGTCGATATGGACGATGTGGACGGGCGCTTCGCCGTCGAAGGCCCGGATGCAGGGGATGTGGACGGAATGGTCGCCGCCGCAGACGAGCGGCAGGGCACCGGCCGCGCGGATCGCGCGCACCCCCGCCTCGATATTGTCGAGGCATTGCTGGGCGTCGAAATGGACCATGTCGGCATCTCCGGCATCGACGATCCGCGCGTCTTGGGGGCGCAGATAGACGATGTCGTCCTCCGGGTCGTAGGCCCCGCCGTCCCCGACCGCCATGATGCGCGAGGCTTCGCGCAGGCCGCGCGGCCCGAACCGGGCGCCGGGGCGCACCTGGGTGCCCATGTCGAAGGGCGCACCCAGGAAGGCGATGTCGGCGTCGATCGTATCCCAGTCCCGCACCAGCGGCTTGTTCATGAAGGTCGAAACCCCGACGAAGGGGAGGTCGAGGCGCGGGCGCTGGTCGGGGCCGGAGTTGGGGCCAGGAGTCATCGGACAGGCTCTTGATTGGTAGGTGCTGGCCGGTCGGGAGTCGCCGGTGGTTCAGCCGACCTTTGGTCGTTCGGGAACGATCTTAGGGGCCATACGTTTTCCTTCCAAGCGCGGGAGGGCACGACGGCCGGCACGCACAAGGCGTTCTCGAACGCGAGGAGCCTTCGGCGCGGGTGCCAAACCCCGAAGAGCGAACCGTCCGCCCGTTGCGGTGGACACCGCGCCGGCGACACGCCGCTCCGGCGCCGCGCGCCGGCTCAAGACATCACGAACTGGAGGAAACCGATGCGCATTTTCGCGACGCTGGCGGCTTTCGCCCTCATTCCGGCCGCCGCCCAGGCCCAATCGATCCCGGCGGAGACGCTAAAGGGCAACGAGAGGGCCTGCTACGAACGCTGCGTCCAGAAAAAGGATGCCGCCCTGTGCAAATCGGCCTGCGCCTGCATGTCTCAGGAGATGGGCGCTCACTGGTCGGCACGGACCTACGACGAGCGAACCGTCCGCTGGCAGAAGGATGCGGGCGACCCGGAACTCAACAGGATGATGAAGGCAATGGCCTGGTACTGCGTCGACAAGGCGCGGAAGGAGCAGCGCTGAGCGCCGGGCCCGACCGTCCGTCGGGCATCCCTTGCCTCGATCGTCCAGACAGAAAGGAGAAAACCATGAAACCCGCCAAGACCCTCAAGTCGAGTAAGATCCTTTTCGTCCTGCCCGTCGTCGGGCTCATCTCTGCCTGTGGCTATTCCACTGGCGATCGTGCCCTCAGCGGGGGCGCCATCGGCGCAGGCGCCGGCGCGGCCGGCGCTGCGGTCACGGGCGGATCCCCCGTTGGCGGCGCGGTCCTCGGCGGTGCGGCCGGGGCGGCAATCGGCGCACTGACCGATCCGCGGGACGTCAACCTGGGACGGCCCATCTGGCGCTGATCCAGCAGGACGATGACGCTGTCAAGGCGTCTCTTCAACGGCGCTCCCGGCCAGGGAGCGCCGTTCTGCTGTCTGCCTGCTTAACAGCGCGAAATATTTCGTTAGTTGGCCGGACGCCGACCGCTGTGGCAGAATCTTGAGCGATTCACCCCAAACCGCTGGACCGCCAAACCGATCATGTCAGCCGTCGCCACCGTTATCCTGGCCGCCGGAAAGGGCACGCGGATGAAATCCGCCCTGCCGAAGGTCATGCATCCCGTCGCCGGCCGGCCGATGGTCAATCACGTCCTCGATGTGGCTGCGGGCCTCGGCGCCGAGCGTCAGGTGGTGGTCATCGGGCCGGACATGGAAGCTGTCGCCGCTGCCGTCGCACCGGCGGAGGCGGTCGTGCAGACGGAGCAGGCCGGCACCGCCGACGCGGTCAAGCCGGCTCGGGCGGCGCTTGCCGGCTTCGACGGCACGGTCCTCGTCCTCTATGGCGACACGCCGCTCATTACCGCCGAGACCCTGACCCGGATGGTCGAAGCGCGCGAGGCGGGCGGCCATGCGGTCGTCGTCCTGGGCTTCCGCCCCGCCGACCCCGGCCCCTACGGCCGGCTCATCGAGGGGACGAACGGCGGCCTGGACGCGATCGTCGAGGCGAAGGACGCCTCGCCGGATCAACGTGCCGTCACCCTGTGCAATTCCGGCGTCATGGCGATCGACGGAGGACACCTCTTCGGCCTCATCGACCGGGTCGGCAACGACAATGCCAAGGGCGAGTATTACCTGACCGACGTCGTCGAGATCGCCCGTTCGGACAATGCCACCTGCGGCTGGATCGAGGCGGACGAGGCCGAACTGATGGGCGTCAACGACAGGATCGACCTCGCCGCCGCCGAGGCCGTGGCCCAGGATCGACTGCGCCGTGCCGCGATGGCGGAAGGGGTCACCATGACCGATCCCGCGACGGTCTACCTGTCCTGGGACACCCGGCTGGGCCGGGACGTCGTCCTCGGCCCAAACGTTGTATTCGGCGCCGGCGTGTCGGTCGCCGACGGCGCGGAGATCCGCGCCTTCTGTCATCTGGAACAGGCGGAAGTCGGGCCGGGCTGCATCGTCGGCCCCTTCGCGCGCCTGAGGCCCGGCACCAAGCTGGGGGCCCGGGCACGTGTGGGCAACTTCGTCGAGGTCAAGAATGCGGTCTTCGGCGAGGGCGCCAAGGCCAATCATCTGACCTATGTCGGCGACGCCTCGGTGGGGGAGGGGGCCAACATCGGTGCGGGCACGATCACCTGCAATTACGACGGCTATCTCAAGTGGCGCACGACCATCGGCAAGGGCGCCTTCATCGGCTCCAACACCGCGCTGGTCGCGCCGGTCACGGTCGGCGACGGGGCCATCGTCGGAGCCGGGTCGACGATCACGAAGGACGTCGCCGACGATGCCCTCGCCACCACGCGCGCGCCCCAGCGCGACATCGACGGGGCGGCCGCCCGCTACCGCGAACGCAAGGCGGCCGAGAAGGCCGCGCAGAAGAAGTCGTGACCATCCGCCGGAGGGGGCGGGTGGCCATCCTGAAGTATCCGGGGCGGGGTTCACCCTGAGGTGCGCGTGACGCGCGCGCCACGAAGGACCCCACGGTCATCGTCCATCGGCAACCAGGCAATCCTCCATGTGCGGCATCATCGGCATCATCGGCAAGGCGCCCGTCGTTCCTCTTCTGGTCGACGGGCTCAAGCGACTGGAATATCGCGGCTATGACAGTGCCGGGGTGGCGACCCTGCACAACGGCCACATCAAGCGCCGCCGGGCGGAGGGCAAGCTCGAGCGTCTGGCCCACAAGCTGGGCGAGAGGCCGATCGAGGGGACGACAGGCATCGGCCATACCCGCTGGGCGACCCACGGCGTGCCCAACGAGATCAACGCTCACCCCCACGCGACAGAGCGGCTGGCGCTGGTCCATAACGGCATCATCGAGAATTTCCAGGAGCTGAAGGACGAACTGGAGGCTGCAGGCGACCGTTTCACGAGCGACACGGATACCGAGGTTGTCGCCCACCTGATCACCCACTACCTGGACCAGGGCCTGTCGCCGGAGGATGCGGCGGCGAAAACCCTGAAGCGGCTCCATGGCGCCTTCGCGTTGGCCATCATCTTCCGCGACTTCGAGGATCTCATGATCGGTGCGCGGCGGGGCAGCCCGCTCGCGGTCGGCTTCGGCGACGGGGAAATGTATCTCGGATCCGACGCGCTCGCACTCGCCCCGCTGACCAAGCGCATCTGCTATCTGGAGGAGGGTGATTGGGTCGTCCTCGACCGGAGCGGTGCCCAGGTCTACGACGCCGACGACACGGCGGTCGACCGGCCGGTCGTGGAGACCGCGGCGTCGGGTGCCGCCATCGGCAAGGGCGAATACCGCCATTTCATGCTCAAGGAAATCTACGAGCAGCCGGTGGTCATCGGCGATACCCTGAACAGCTTCCTCAATCCGGCGGCGCACACGATCAACCTGCCGGATCTGCCCTTCGACCTGGCGCAGGTGCCGCGCTTCACCATCACTGCCTGCGGCACCGCCTTCTATGCCGGCCTCGTCGCAAAATACTGGCTGGAGCAGATTGCCCGCGTGCCTGTCGAGATCGACATCGCCTCCGAGTTCCGGTACCGCCAGG
>CAYGKX010000063.1:0-2367 GCA_964350225.1 uncultured Rhodospirillaceae bacterium
ATACCGCATGCGACCGGACGCAAGGGCGAGAATATCCCCGGGCACGAGGCTTTCCAGCGCCTCTCCGGCCCCTTCTCCTGTCACCCGAGCCTGACCCATGTGGGAGACGTCGAAGAGACCGGCCGCCGTCCGCGTGTGAGAATGCTCTGCGATGATGCCCTGGAACTGCACGGGCATGGCATAGCCGGCGAAGGGCACCATCCGTCCGCCCAGCGACACATGAAGGTCGTGGAGCGGCGTCTCTTTCAGATCTTCTGCGGCAACGCTGTCGGGTGACGCCACGGGAACTCCGCACGAAAAGGGGCTCTGCCGCGCGCCCGGCCTGATGGCCGGACACGCGCCCCCTCTGTCCCGTGACCTGAGAGATTACCGCCGCCGCCCAACCCTGGCGTGCCGCGGTTTACCCCTTCGGTGGGATGCGGCGCCGAACGGTCCACATCCGCTTTCCAGAGATGCCTCGCTGTACGGTCCCTTTGCCTGAGAGTTTCCGGGGCGGTTGCTCCTTCGGCGCCGGATCCTCGTTCAGAAGATCCGATCTCTCCCATACAGGTCGATGGCCTCTTAGTCCGGCCAACCCTAGCGATACCCGGGACCGAGTCAAGCGCGGGCCGGGCCGCCGGCGCCGCCACGGGGTGCGGCGGTGCGTCCCTGCTTCGCCTTGCACGGCTGGTGCCGCTCCCCCACTATCGCCAGAAGGATAAGCATAACGATACGCATACGGAGGATCGGCCATGAAAGAGGCTGTGGAAAAGATCGACTATTCGGGCCAGGCGTACCCGCCGAGGCAGGACCTTGTCGACGCCCAGCGGCTGGCCTGGCGCCGGCTCGGCCAGCCCGGAGCCTGGTTGACCGGCCCGCGCCGGGTCGCGGTCGCCGCCGAAGTCCGCCAGGCCGCGAGCTGCGACTTGTGCCGGCGGCGGAAGGAGGCGCTGTCGCCCCACGCCGTCGAAGGAATGCATGACGATCTCGGCGAACTGACGGCGGCGGAAGTCGACCTCGTGCATCGCCTGACGACGGATTCCGGCCGGCTGACGGAGGACTGGTTCCGAAGCTGCCTCGCAGGCGGGTTGAGCGAGGAGGAGTTCATCGAGATCGTGAGCGTCGTCTGCAGCACAATGATCGTCGACACCTTCGCCTATGGGATCGGCGCACCGGCTCCGGAACTGCCCGACGCCGAGCCGGGCGAACCGTCCCGCCGGCGCGCCCGCAACGCACGCCATCACGATGCCTGGGTCGCGCATGTCGAACCGGAGGACGTAACCCCGGAAGACGGGCCGCTCTACGAAAACGGCCCTCAGCCCCCGGTGATCAAGGCGCTGTCACAGGTTCCCGATGCCAAGCGCGGCTATTGGGAACTCGCGGAGCCGCATTACCTGCCCTATGCGGAACTGCCGCGGTTCGACCGGTCGATCCGCGCCATCAGCCGGGCTCAGCTGGAGATCGTGGCCGCCCGGACATCGGCCATTCACCAGTGCGTCTATTGAACCAGCGCACATGCATTCATGCTCCGTGCGAGCGTGACGACAACCGAGACCGAATACGATCTGACCGCCGTGACCGGCATGACCAGGGGCGACGGGGGCATCCCGCACGCCCAGGTCTTGTGCGATTTCGCGGAGGCCGTCGCCCGACGCGAGGATGACCGGACAGCCGCTCTTCGGGAGGAGATCGCCAGGAGGATGGGCCCGGCCGCCCTGGTCGATGCCGCGGCCGCCGCGGCGGCTTTTCATGGCTTCGTCCGGGTTGCGGATGCAACCGGCATTCCGCCGGAAAAGGCCGGCGGCGGGCAGGTCACGATGGCGTTTCGCGAGGAACTGGGGATTAACGACTTCTACAAGGCGCGCGCCGCCGATTAGGGCCCCCTGGCGGCGCGGCCCTTCGGGGACGCGCCTACTCGATCCCCTTGCGCCGGTTATACTCGAGCTGCCCCTCGTTGAGCTGGTAACCGATCCAGATCTCATAGGACAGGCCGGTGCCGCCGCGGATCAGCCGGTAGAACTGCCAGCTGCCGTCGCTGATCGTCACTGACTGCCGGCCGCGGAAATTCACGGTCACCGGGAAGACGCGCTTGTTGAGGACATTGCCGCGCCGGTCGGTGACCGAGACGAAGTAGCTGAAACGCGCCGTCTCCCCCTGCATGCCGGGCCCCTTGGTGATCCGCATGCGGGTCGTGACGTTGGCGGTCATCTGCTGAAGGTCGCCGGTCTCGTACTCGCACTCGACGACGACGTTCGTCATCTCCGCCCGGTAGGCGATTGCGCCGTCGCTGGCGAGCTGCGTCAGTTCGCCGGCCTGGGCCAGGATCGCGATGCGCGGGCAGACGCCCTTCTTCTTCGAGGAACAGCTTGCGACGACGAGCCCCGCCAT
>CAYGKX010000063.1:2406-13789 GCA_964350225.1 uncultured Rhodospirillaceae bacterium
GGAACTTCCCGAAACGGCGGAATGTGGAGGTCATCTGGATCACGGGCTGACGTTCGCTTTCGTTGGAGGGACGGCCGGATACCCTACAGGCCGTTATGGGTGCCGTCGCAGAAGGGCTTGTCGCCGGTCTGCTTGCAGCCGCACAGCCAGACCTCTTCGGTCTGCTTCTGCTTGAAGACGACCGGTCGCAGGTCGGTCGGCCCGTGGGAGCCGTCGCAGAAGGGCTGCAACTTCGACAGGCCGCAGGCACACCAGGCATAGTTCTTTCCGGCCTGCAAGGTCACCTGGTAGGGCGCCTTCTGGGCCGGTATGGGGTCGGTCACGCGCCGTCCTCCCGGGTTCGATCTCGTTTCCGCCGGCGCGTCGGCGCGGCGGTTTGCGCGACTTTAGGCGACCCGAGACGGCAGGACAAGCCCGCCCCAATGCTCGTTTTTCCGGCCAGGGCGCCATTGATTCCCGCCGGGCGCGAGGCTATCACCGGCGGACCCGAAGCAGCGGCGCGTGAAGCGAGATGGCCGTCTATACAGAAGTCAGCGACGACGAACTGGAGGACTTCCTGTCGGCCTACGACATCGGCGTCCTGGCCAGCTTCAAGGGAATCGCCGAAGGGGTCGAGAACAGCAACTTCTATCTCGAGACCGATCGCGACCGCTTTATCCTGACCCTCTACGAGAAACGGGTCGACCAGCGGGACCTGCCTTATTTCCTGGGCCTGATGGATCATCTGGCGGCGCACGGCATCGCCTGCCCGACCCCCGTCCATGGCCGCGACGGCGAAGCCCTGCGCGAGCTGGCCGGCCGGCCGGCGGCGATCGTCACCTACCTCAAGGGGGTCTGGCCCCGACGTGTCGACATCAAGCATTGCGCGCCGCTGGGCCGGGCGCTGGCGGAACTGCATGTGGCGGGCAGCGACTATCCGCTCAGCCGGCCGAACAGCCTGTCCGTCGCAGGATGGCGGCCGATCTTCGAGCGCTGCGCGGCCCGCGCGCACGAGGTGCAAAACGGCCTCGCCGGCGAGATAGAGGCGGAGCTTGAGCTTCTGGAGACGGAATGGCCGGACAACCTGCCACACGGCGTGATCCATGCCGATCTCTTCCCCGACAACGTTTTCTTTCTGGGCAGCGATCTGAGCGGGCTGATCGACTTCTACTTCGCCTGCAACGACTTCTTCGCCTACGATCTGGCAATCTGCCTGAACGCCTGGTGCTTCGAGACGGACGGCAGCCTGAACGTGACCAAGGCGCGGCACATGGTGCCCGCCTACCGCAAGGTGCGACCGCTGGCGGTCGAGGAGATGGCTGCCCTTCCGCTCCTGCTGCGCGGTGCGGCGACGCGCTTCCTCCTGACCCGGCTGCATGACTGGGTCTTCCATCCGGAAGGCGCGATGGTGACGCCCAAGAACCCGCTCGAATATTACCGCAAGCTGCGCTTCCACCAGGGCGCCCGCGGACCCGGAGACCTGGGACTGGATTGACCCGGGATTCGATGGACCCGGGACTGGACTGAAGGAAGCGACCACCCGAATGACCGATACCCTGATCGACATCTACACCGACGGCGCCTGCAGCGGAAATCCGGGGCCGGGCGGCTGGGGCGCGCTCCTGACCTGGAAGGGACAGGAGCGCGAACTGTCCGGCGGCGAGTTCGAGACGACCAACAACCGCATGGAACTGATGGGCGCCATCGCCGCGCTGGAGGCGCTCAAGCGTCCCGCGACCATCCGCCTGCACACCGACAGCACCTATCTACGCGACGGCATCACCCGCTGGATCCACGACTGGAAAGCGCGCGGCTGGAAGACGGCGGCGAAAAAGCCCGTCAAGAACCAGGACCTGTGGCAGCGCCTGGAAGCCGCACTGGAACGCCACAAGGTCGAATGGATATGGGTCAAGGGCCATGCCGGCCACGACGGCAACGAACGCGCCGACGAACTGGCCCGGCAGGGGATGGCGCCTTACAAGGGATAGGCTCCGGGCAGTGGCCCCGGATCGCCGCCTGGGGGCGATTAGCCCAACGAAAAAGGGCCGCCCGAAGGCGGCCCTTTCGCATCCATTCGGGTCCCGCGGCCTACAGCGCGCGGAGCACCGCGTCGGCGCTCGACACCTCGAAGGCGCCGGGCTGCTCGACGTTGATGGCCTTGACGACGCCGTCCTCGACGACCATCGCGTAGCGCTGGGAGCGCTTGCCCATGCCGAAGCCGGACCCGTCCATCTCGAGGCCCACGGCCTCGGTGAACTCGGCATTGCCGTCGGCGAGCATGACCACGTCCTCGCCGGCACCCTGCTGCTTACCCCAGGCGTCCATGACGAAGGCGTCATTGACCGACAGGCAGGCGATCGTGTCGACGCCCTTGCCCTTGAGGTCGCCGGCCTTCTCGATGAAGCCGGGCAGGTGCTTGGCCGAGCAGGTCGGCGTGAACGCGCCCGGCAGCGCGAAGAGGACGACCTTCTTGCCGGCGAACAGTTCGTCCGTCGTGACCTCCGACATGCCTTCCGACGTCATCGTCTTCAGCTTAACGGACGGCACCTTGTCTCCAACCTGAATGCTCATGTCTTTTCCCCTGTATCGGTTATGTGCGGCCCCGGACGGGCGGGCGGGAGGCAAATGGCAGAACGCACGGCGAAACGCTGCTCCCGGCTGCCTGGGCAGGCTGCCAGAAACATAGATGCTCCGCGCCGGAAATCCAGCCCGTTTTACCTCGCGTTTCAGGGCAGGCGGACGCTGCCAGCGACGGCGCGCTTGCCGTCGAGAACCAGGAGCTGGATACGCCGCAGCCGTGCCGGCGCCTCGACGCGGAAGGTCGCATTCCGCGCGGTCGAGGAGGTCGGCGGAATGCCGACGAGTGTCGTGCGTCCCGCCGCCACGACGAGCCGTGGCGCGCGCCAGGCGGCGCCGGCGGGAGCAGCGACGGTAACGCTCCAAAGCCGGGGGGAGAGACGCTTTGCGGAGACGGCGGGCAACGGGCCCGGTTGCGCTGCCAGTGCGGCGGCCAGACGACCGGCCACCGCCGGATCGGGACGGTTGAGCGCGGCGCCGGCAAGGGTCAGCCGCACCCGTGCGGGAATGCAGATATGCCTGCAGACCTGATATCGAACGACGAGCGTGATCGAGCGTGCCTCTTGTCCCCCCTTCGGCGCCAGGCCCGCGGGCTGGAGACGCATCGGAAGCAGGACCGCGCGCTTGTAGCCGACCGTGTCGATCCCGGCGAAACGAAATAGGGACGGGCGGGGCCAATGAAGGGCGCCGACGACGATGCCCGGTGTCTCGAGGGGCGTCACGACCGGCGGACGCCCCGCGGGCCCCGGACGGCGCCAGTAGATCTTCCATCCGGGTTTCAGGCGGAAGTCGAGACCGGCCCAGAAGGGTGCCCGGCCGTCCGCCACACCCGCCGAGACAAGGCGTACCTGGCCGGCCTCCGGCCCCCGCCAGCCCCCCTCGCCCGCCCGGGCCGGGGAGGCCGAGAAGGCCGCGATCGTTGCGATCGACACAGCGCAAACGGTTCGGTACACGCGCGGCGGGAGAGCGAGAGCAATCGTCATGGCCCCCCTGTATACTGGCGCCGGTCGGCCTTCATCCCAATTTTGATCACATTGGGGTGTATGTTGCAGAAATGCGCTCCGCTGTGCGGGTCGCCGCTTTTTGCAGATGAACCGTGCCTTGCCAGCCGGGCGGACGGCGGCTATCTGAGGTATCGATGAAGGGCCCGTCTCCCGCGGGTCCAGGAGGACAGGATGGTCCGTTTCGCCCAGGACGACCGCACCGATTTGACCGGCCAGTGCCTGATCGCCATGCCGGGAATGCCCGACCCGCGTTTCTCGGAGACGGTGATCTATATCTGCGCCCATTCCGACGAGGGCGCGATGGGTCTCGTCGTCAACAAGCGGTTCGACGATATCGAACTCGACGACCTGCTCGAGGAACTGGAGCTCGACATCGAACGGTCCCTGACGGACCTGCCGATCCATTTCGGCGGACCGGTGGAATCCGGCCGGGGCTTCGTTCTGCATACATCCGATTGCGAGGTCGAGGGCACGCTCGACGTCGCGGGCAATATCGCCCTCACCTCGTCGATCGACGTCCTGCGCGCCATTGCCCATGGACAGGGACCCTCCAAGTCGCTGCTCGCCCTGGGCTATGCCGGCTGGGGTCCGGGGCAACTGGAGAACGAGATCCAGGACAACGGCTGGCTCAACGTTCAGGCCGACGATGCAATCCTGTTCGGCCGGGAGAACGAGGGCAAATGGCGCCTGGCGATGGCCAAGCTCGGCATCGACCTCGGCACGCTGTCGAGCGCCGCCGGCCGCGCCTGACGCCGCAATTGCCCCTTTCCCGGCGGATCAGGCCAGATCGCGCTTTTCGCAGGGCGCCGGGAATGCTCCAATCGGCCCCGAAGCGTGATTGTTCTAAGGACTGACTATCGGGTTCGGGGGAGTTTTCGATGATCCTGTTTCGTAATATATCGCTGGGCTTCGCCGCCGGCGTGATTGGAGGGCTGGGCTGGTTTCTCGGCGTGTGGCTGGCGCTGAAGGCCGGCATCATCCCGGCGAACATGGAAGCGGCCCTGCTGGGCAAGACGACGCTCTACCGCCAGATGATCTGGGGCGGCGCCTGGGGCATCCTCCTGGCCGTTCCGGTCCTGACGAGCCTCTGGTGGCTGAAAGGCTTCATCGTGGGTTGCCTGGCAACGGCCGCAGCCGTCTTCTATTTCGGCGCGCATGTTCCCTGGCCGGTCGAACGGATCGTCATGGCCGTCGTTCTGAACGGCGTGTTCTGGGGCCTTTTCGCGGGCTTCTGGTACTGGCTGGTGGCACGGGAGGGGCGGCGGTAGCCGGTACCGCCGCGAAAGACCCGCTCAACCGAGCCGCGCGCTCATCGCCTCGTGGCTCTCCAGGCCCTCGACCGGGCCGATGGCGGCACTGGTCAGCGGTCCTGCGAGGAACCGGGCGGCGACACGGGCGATGTCCGCCTCGGTGACGCCGTCGATCAGGCCGACCAGTTCCTCCGCGCCCAGCGGCCTGCCATAGGCGAGAAGCTGCTGGCCAAGCGCTTCCGCCCGTGCGCCGGTGCTTTCCATCGACATGAGGAGCGAGGCGCGGAGCTGCGCCTTGGCGCGGTCGAGTTCGCCCTGTCGCGGCTGGGCGCCGAGGCTCGCCATCTCCTCGAAGACCAGCGGGACCAGGGTTGCGACCTGGCGGGCGCTGGTCCCGGCATAGATGCCGAAGACGCCGGAATCCGTGAAGCTCGAGGAAAAGGAATAGACCGAATAGACCAGCCCGCGTTTCTCGCGCAGTTCCTGGAACAGGCGGGAGGACATGCCGCCGCCCAGCATCGTCGAGAAGAGCGCGGCTGCGTAATGGTCCTCGTCCGGGATCGAGACGCCCGGCAGGCCCAGGACGAGGTGCACCTGTTCCAGCGACCGGGCCTCGCGATAGTCCCCGCCGGTATAGTTGGCCGCGCCCGAGGTCTCCCGCGGAGCGACTGGATGAACCCTGTCGAACAGGGCCGCGACCCTTTCGACCACCCGGTCGTGGTCCAGGGCCCCGGCCGCGGCAACGACCAGCCGGTCGGCCGTATAGGCGCGGGCGAGATAGTCCATCAGGTCCTCGCGCGCCATGCCCGCCACGATTTCCGGCGCCCCCAGGACCGGCCTGCCGATCGCCTGTAAGGGATAGGCCGTCGCCTGGAAATGATCGAAAATGATGTCGTCGGGTGTGTCGTAGGCCTGCCCGATCTCCTGCAGGACGACATCCCGCTCGCGCGCCAGTTCCTCCTCGTCGAAGACGGAATCGAGCAGGATATCGGCGAGCAAGTCGAGGGCGAGGTCGGTGTCCTCGGCAAGGACCTTGGCGTAGTAGGCGGTATTCTCGCGGCCGGTATAGGCGTTCAGGTGACCGCCGACATTCTCGATCTCCACCGCAATGGCCTCGGCGCTCCGGCGGCGCGTGCCCTTGAAGGCCATGTGTTCCAGCAGGTGGGAAATGCCGGACAGGCGGTCCGGTTCGTGCCGCGCGCCGGCACCGACCCAGGCGCCGAGGGAGACGGTCGCGACCCGGTCGATGCGCTCGGTGACGACGCGGATGCCGTTGGGCAAGGTGGTGGTGCGGACATTCATCGGCGCGGCCGCCCGGCATGTTCGCGAACGTAGTCGCGCACGGTGTCGAGATCGTTGGGCAGCGTCACGCAGGTTTCCTCCCGGTCGAAAAGGTCCGCCATGTGGGACGGCAGCAGGGGGCGGACGCCCGTTGCGCGTTCGACCGCATCGGGGAACTTGGCCGGGTGCGCCGTCGACAGGACGATCATCGGCGTCTCCGGGTCGCGCCGCTTGGCCCGTCCGGCGGCGATGCCGACCGCGGTATGCGGATCGACCAGGATGCCGAGCGTCTCGTGTATCTCCCGGATCACGTCGAGGGTCCCCTCGTCATCCAACCGCGCGCCAGTGAATAGCGCGAGTGCGCGTTGCCACTGCTCCTGCGCGAGCGGCAGGCTGCCCGTCGCACGAAATTCCGTCATTGCCTGGGCCAGCGCCGTGCCGTCCCGGTCGAACAGATCGAAGAGCAACCGTTCGAAATTGCTGGACACCTGGATGTCCATCGACGGGCTCAGCGACGGCTCGACGGCCGCCAGGGTCATGTCGCCGCTTTCGAAGAACCGGGTCAGGATGTCGTTCCGGTTGGAGCCGACGACGAACTGCGACACCGGCAGCCCCATCTGACGCGCGCCGTAGCCCGCATAGACATTACCGAAATTGCCGGTGGGCACGGCGAAGGCGACGGGCCTGTCCGGGCCGCCGGACCGCAGGGCGGCATGGACGTAGTAGACGATCTGCGCCTGGACCCGGGCCCAGTTGATCGAATTGACGGCGCTGAGCGTGCGGCCGGAGCGGAGGCTCTCGTCGCCGAAGAGCGCCTTGATCATGTCCTGACAGTCGTCGAACGTGCCCTCGAGCGCGATGTTATGCACGTTGGGCGCGTCGACCGTGGTCATCTGGCGGCGCTGGACGTCGGACACCCTGCCCTTCGGGTGCAGCATGAAGATGTCGAGGGCCGCGCGGTCGCGGCAGGCGGCGATGGCGGCGGACCCCGTGTCCCCCGACGTCGCTCCCAGGATCGTCACTTCCTCCCCGCGCGCCGCGAGCACATGGTCGAACAGGCGGCCGACGAGCTGGAGGGCGAAGTCCTTGAACGCCAGGGTCGGGCCGTGGAAGAGCTCCATCAGCGAGATGTTGCCGCCGAGGTCGACCAGCGGTGCCACTTCCGGGTCGTCGAAGCCGGCATAGGCCTCCTCGACCATGGATGCGAAATCCTGCTCGGAGATTGTCCCGCCGACAAAGGGCGCCATCACGCGGACGGCGATTTCCGCGTAGGGAAGGCCCTTGAGCGCCGCGAAGTCCTCTGTCGAGAAATCCGGCCAGACGTCTGGAACATAGAGGCCGCCGTCGCGCGCGAGCCCGGCGAGAAGGACGTCGTCGAAGGCCAGGGCCGGCGCGGCGCCGCGTGTGCTGATATAGCGGAAGTCCGACAGGGTGAGATCTCGTCTTTGGTCGTCATGTCGCCGGCGCCCGTGGGACGGAACCGGCCGGGCGGTAACCTAGTGTTCGCCGGACCGTGCGGCAAGGCTGCGTGCCGTCGCGCCTATTTGTCCGGCGGGCGCTTGTCGGCGAAGGGACGGACGGTCAGCTTGATCTGGTGATCCTCCGGCCCCGGCGCGCCGTCCCGGAACTCCCCGAGATAGTAATTCTTCTGCCAGCGCTGGCTCGCCGCCTCGCTGCCCGGCTTGCGCAGATCCTCGATGAACTGGCCCCGGGAATCGAGCCATTCCTTGTGGCGGGCGACCAGCGCCGGGTCCTCCGACATGGTGCGGATCTCGGGCACTTGCGCATCGATAAGGCCGCGCTGGACCGGGGACAGGAAGCAGAAGGGTTCGCCTGCCTCGAAGCGCACTGGCAGGTTGGCCCGGGTCATCTGCCAGTTCATGGTGAAGCTGTAGGGCGACCAGTCGGTCTCGACGATCCCGGACAGGGGCCCGATCCCGTCCTTCGCCCGGTTGGGCGGACCGCCGACGGACAGGTTCACATCCTTCTCCGTCCGGAAGAGATAGCCGACATGGAAGGTCAGGACGCCGGAGCCGAAGTGGGAATCGGGGCGCCATCCCGCGTCCCCGTCCATTTCGATCCTCATGCCTTCCTTCCGGTGCTGGCCATCCCAGGTGACCGTGAAGCCCGTGGGGCACAGGATTTCCCAGCCGTGGGCGTTGGCCACGGTCAGGGGAAGACATCTGTAACCATATTTCTTCGGAATCTTCTCCAGCCATGGACGCGTCGATTCCGCCGGGCGGATCTCCGGCGGGTTGGCGACGACCGGATAGGCGATCAGCTTCATCCGCAGCCTCCCTCGCGGGCCCGTATCTGAGCCCGCCGGGGTCGAGTGTAGCAGTGGAGCGCGTCCCTAGGCGAGGTAGCGTGCCGTCAGGTGCGCCTTGAAAATACCGGCATCGAGCGGCCGGCCCGTTGCCGCGACGAGGATGTCGCGCGAACTGGCGGAGGATCCCCGGCCGTGGATATTCTCCCTCAGCCAGCCCAGGAGGGGCTGGAAATCGCCGCGGCCGATCGCCTCCGGTATGCCCGGGACAGCGCGTTTCGCCGCGTCGAAGATCTGGGCCGCCGCCATCGCGCCCAGGGTGTAGGTCGGGAAATAGCCCCAGGCGCCGTCGTACCAGTGGATGTCCTGCAGACAGCCGAGCCGGTCGTCGGGCGGCACGACACCCAGCAGTTCCCGCATGCCCTCGTTCCACATCTCCGGCAGGTCGACGAGACGGGCATCGCCCGAGAGCAGTTGCTTTTCGAGCCGATAGCGCAGGATGACATGGGCCGGATAGGTCACCTCGTCGGCGTCGACCCGGATGAAGCCCCGTTCGACGCGGGTATAGATGCGATAGAGATTCTCCGGCTGCCACGCGGGCGCGCCGGGCGGCTTGTCGAAAGCCTCGCGCATCAGTGGGGTTGCGAATTCGATGAAGTCGCGAGACCGGCAGGCCTGCATCTCCATCAGGAGCGACTGGCTTTCATGCAGGACCATCCCGCGGGCCGAACCGACCGGCTGGTGACGCCAGGCTTCCGGCAGCTGGCGTTCGTAGAGGGCGTGGCCGGTCTCGTGGATCACGCCCATCAGGGCGGTCACGAAATCTTCCTCGTCGTAGCGCGTGGTGATGCGGATATCGTCCGGCGTCCCGCCGCAGAAGGGATGCTCGCTGACGTCGAGCCGGCCGCGGTTGAAGTCGAAACCGATGATCTGCATCAGCCGGACACCCAGTTCCCGCTGCCGTTCCACCGGAAAGGGGCCGTCGAGCGGCAGGGCGGGGTTCTCCGCCTGCCGGTCGAGGACATTCTGGATGAAATCGGGCAGGAAGGCAGCGAGGTCGTCGAAGACCGGGTCGATTTCGGCCGACCGGCCGCCCGGCTCGTACTGGTCGAGCAGCGCATCGTAGAGATCGACGTCGAGCGCGGCGGCCTTTGCCTGCCCGGCCTCGCGGACCAACCGGAGAACCTCTTCCAGGTAAGGCAGGACCGCGGCGAAGTCGCTCTTCGGCCGGGCGTCGCGCCAGGCCATTTCGCAGGCGGAATTGGCCCTCGCCTGGGCGGCGACGAGGTCGGCACCGACGGCCGTCGCGTGGATATGGTCGCGCCTCATTTCCCGCAGGTTCGCACGCTGCCAGTCGTCGAGGGCGTTGTCGCCTTCGGCCGCGTCGAGCCAGTCGCCCACCTCCGGCGCCGTCTTGAGTTCGTGGCTGAAGACCTGGAGTTCGGCCACCTGCTCCGCCCGCGCCGGTGCCGAGCCATGCGGCATCGTCGTCGCATGGTCCCAGTGGAGGATCGACATCGCATCGCCCAGCGCACCCAGGCGGCGGTATCGGCCTTCAAGTTGCCGGTAGGCCGTGTCGGTCATGTGTCAGCCCTATCCTTCGGGCGGGCGCCCCGGGCCAGCTCCCGCTCCCGCCGCCGGTGGTAGAGGATGTAGATGACCAGGCCGGCGATCGCCAGGCTGTACCAGGTGACGACATATTGCAGATGGTTGTTCGGCAGCTCCAGCCGGGTCTGCCCGCCGACGGGAAAGCCCCCCGGGATCGGCGTCCCGTCCGCTTCGATGAAATAGGGCTTGAGGTCGTCGAGCCCCGTCGCCCTGGCGACGGCGGGTATGTCGATGGAGTACCAGATGTTCTTCCCCGGCGTATTCTCCGGCGTGAAATAGCCGCCCTTCTGGGTCGCCCGCAGGTAACCGGCAACCGTCGTCACGCCGGTGATCTGGCCGGCGGCGCGGGCGATCGGGTCTTTGACCGACAGCGGTACCCAGCCCCGGTCGACAAGGATATGTCCGCCGCCCGCGAGGGCAAAGGGCGTGACGATGTGGAAGCCTGCATTGCCCCGGTGCGACCGGGCCGCGAGGTAGATTTCCTTGTCGTTCAGATACCGGCCTGTGACCCTGACGCGGCGGAACTCGTCGCGACCGGCGGAGAAGTCGGCGGGCAGCCCGTCGAGCACCGGGGCCTTGGCCTTGGTCTGACGCTGCTCGATCAGACCCTGCTTCCAGAAGAGCCGCTGCACCTGCCATGTCCCGAGACCGACGGCGAGCAGCACCGCGCCGGCCGTGATGACCGTCGGCCAGAAGGTGGGCTGAAAGCCGAGAATGCGCATGGAGACATTGTCCTTGTTACTGCCCGCCGCCCCGGGATCGGCGCGGCCGGCGGCCGTCAGGCGGCGCCTGGGCCTGCGCCGTCTTCGTCGTGATAGGTGTCCCGACGATGCTTGTATTGGAGGCCGATCAGCCCGGCCTTCAGCGGACGGAGCATCCCGATGCCGAGGACGACGATCAACGGCAGCCAGAGCACGAGGTGGAGCCAGAAGGGCGGCTCGTAATCAAGTTCGATCCAGAGGGCGAGGCCGACGACGATGAAGCCGAGGATCAGGATCACGAAGACCGCCGGGCCGTCTCCGCTATCCTGCTTCGAAAGGTCGAGCCCGCATTCCGTGCAGACCGGGGCGACTGTCAGGAAACCCTTGAAGAGTTTTCCCTTGCCGCAGCGTGGACAGCGGCCCGAAAGGGCCGCCGCCACGGGAGAGGCCGTCGTTCCCGGATCGCTGCCCGACGACACCCGACAGCCCTAGTGGACGGAAATCGGTGCGCCCGCGCTGCCCCAGATGTAGACGCAGAAGAACAGGAACAGCCAGACGACGTCGACGAAGTGCCAGTACCAGGCCGCCGCTTCGAAACCGAAATGGTGGTCCGGCGTGAAATGGCCGGCCCGTGCGCGGAACCAGCACACGATCAGGAAGACCGTTCCCACGAAGACGTGGAAGCCGTGGAAGCCGGTCGCCATGAAGAAGGTCGAA
>CAYGKX010000064.1:0-1135 GCA_964350225.1 uncultured Rhodospirillaceae bacterium
CCCTGACTGTGCGAAATCAGTACGCCGTTTCGGCGGCCCGGCACCTGGCCCTGGTACGGCGCGTAGGAATGATACAGACGTCTCATAACGCCGGGGCCTCGGGTGTCGGTCAGGAACTGGCCGTGATAGCCGATCAGCGCGCGGGACGGGACGTGGAAGACGAGCCGGGACTTGCCGCCGCCGGTCGGCCGCATCTCGACCATCTCGCCGCGCCGCTCGCCCATCGTCTCGACGACGGGCCCGGTGAATTCCTCGTCGACATCGATGACCACTTCCTCGATGGGCTCCAGCCGCTGGCCACTCTCCGGATCGGTCTGGAAGAGGACGCGCGGGCGGCTGATCGACAGCTCATAGCCCTCCCGCCGCATGGTCTCGATCAGGACGGCGAGCTGCAGTTCGCCGCGGCCGGACACCTCGAAGGCGTCCTTGCTGTCGGATTCGCGCACGCGGATGGCGACGTTGCCCTCCGCCTCGCGCATCAGCCGGTCCCAGATCAGGCGGGAGGTGACCTTGTCGCCCTCCTGCCCGGCGAGGGGCGAGTCGTTGACCGCGAAGGTCATGGCGAGGGTCGCGGGGTCGATCGGCTGGGCCGGGATCGGCGTTTCGACCGCAGGGTCGGCCAGGGTGTCGGCGACGGTCGCCTTCTGGAAGCCGGCGAGGGCGACGATGTCGCCGGCGACGGCCTCCTCGACGGGCACCCGCTCCAACCCCCGGAAGGCGAGGACCTTGGTCACCCGGACGCTTTCGACCGCCGTGCCGTCGTGGCGCAGCGCCCGGACGGTCGTGTTGGGTTTCATCGTGCCGGCGGCGATGCGGCCGGTCAGCAGGCGGCCGAGATAGGGATCGGCCTCAAGCGTCGTCGCCAGCATGGCGAAGGGCGCCTCCGGCTCGACATTCGGGGCCGGCACATGTTCGACGATCAGGTCGAAGAGCGGCGCCAGGTCTTCCTGCGGCCCCTCGGGATCGGCCGCCGCCCAGCCCTGCTTGGCGGAGCCGAAGAGGGTCGGGAAGTCGAGCTGGTCGTCGCTGGCGTCGAGCCCGGCGAACAGGTCGAAGACCTCGTCATGCACCTCCTCGGCGCGCTGCTCCGGCTTGTCGACCTTGTTGACCAGGACGATGGGGCGGAGGCCGAGGC
>CAYGKX010000064.1:1145-13761 GCA_964350225.1 uncultured Rhodospirillaceae bacterium
GCCTTGCCCAGCACGAACTTGGTCTGCGGCATCGGGCCCTCGGCCGCGTCGACCAGGAGCACGACGCCGTCGACCATCGACAGGATGCGCTCCACCTCGCCGCCGAAATCGGCATGGCCGGGGGTGTCGACGATGTTGACGCGCGTGTCGCCCCACAGGACCGAGGTGCACTTGGCGAGGATGGTGATGCCCCGCTCCCGCTCCAGGTCGTTCGAATCCATGGCGCGTTCGGCCACCCGCTGATTGTCGCGGAAGGTGCCGGATTGCCGGAGGAGCCCGTCGACCAAGGTGGTCTTGCCGTGGTCGACATGGGCGATGATGGCGATGTTGCGAATGTCCATGGGGCGCGCCTGTGATTTGGCGGGCTATATAGAGAGGAATTGTGCAGCGCACAAGGCGGAGGGACGGGTGGGGTGCGTCATCCCGTCCGCGGAGGCTCGCTTCGCCCGCGCCAGCGGTCCTCGAAGGATCCGGCGACATTGGCCCTTCATCGCATCCTTCGAGACGGGCGCTTGCGCGCCCTCCTCAGGATGAAGGGAGCTCGGTTCCCAACATGACACCACCTTCATCCTGAGGAGCGCGAAGCGCGTCTCGAAGGATGGCAACCCCGCGCTCATCCGCGCCCCGCTACCCCTTCCCGTCCTCTTCCGCCTCGCCGTAGGACGGCATCCAGTGCCATTTGCGGCAATGGGGGCAGCGTTCGTAGCGTCTGGGGCCGAAATTGAGGCCGAAGAGCGAGGGTTTGTAGCGCTCGCCGCAGCCGGGGCAGGTCTTGACCGGGCGCAGCACGCGGCGCACCCCCTGGCCCGCGGCGAGGAAGTAGACCACGGCGAGCGCCATCAGGATGGCCATGACGAGGACCCAGACGGAGGCGACCGTCAGGAACAGGCCCCGGTCGGTCCCGAACAGGCCGAGGATCGCCAGGAAGATCGGCAGGTTCAAAAGATAGTGGAGGAGCATCGCGACCAGGATTCCCCAGCGCACCCCCCTGAACCACAGCCAGAGGGTCGTCGCGACGAAGGCGCCATGGAGGAAGCAGACGAGCAGCCGCTCCTGCAGGAAGCCGGTGAAGGCGAACCAGGGCAGGCCCGCCGCGGCCGGAGCCTGGGCCGTCTTCCAGGCGAGGAAGGCGACCTCGCCCAGCCCGAAGCCGAGGCCGAGGGCGAGGCCGATCCGGACGGCGTTGTCCTTCGTCAGGTGCCGGTGGAGGAAGGGCAGGAGGAGCGGCAGCAGCTTGGCCGGCTCCTCGGTCAGCGGGGCATAGACGCTGGTGACGAGAAGGTAGGTCTGCCGGTCGAGCCCGATGCCCCGCACCAGGGTGTCGATGGGAATGCGGAGGAAATAGAAGGCGCCTGCGGCAAGGGGCAGGGAGAGGAGAAGGGCCACGACGAAAAGCGGGCGATCCGCCCGGCGCGCCTTGAAGAGGATCGCCCCGCCGACCATCGCGAGGGCGACCGCCACGGTAACGATCGCCATGATGTAGATGCCGGGCATGGTCTTCCCCTCTGAGCCTGCCGCGGCGCGGCGTCAGCCCTGCGGCTGCAGCGGCCCCGAATACGGCCCCAAAGGCGTTGCCGCCATCGACGGACGCCCGTTTGCCCCGTCCTGCCAGGCGGCCAGCGCGGGATAGCGGTTCTGCCAGCGCCGTTCGGTGTAGCGCAGATCGAGGTAGCTGAGGGCGCAGGCCGTCGAGATGTCTCCCAGGTCGAAGCGGCCGGCGGGCCAGCCCGCGCAGTCGGCGTCGAGCGCGGCCAGGCTGCGTCCGATGGCCCGTTCGTAATAGGCCATGTAGTCGCCCGACCGTTCTTCCGGCGGGCGGTAGCGTTCCCGGATGTTCCAGGTCGCCGCCTGGCCCAGGCCGTCGGCGAGCGCGTTGCGCCGCAGGCAGTCGATGCGCGCCGGCCCTTCGCGGGGGATCAGCGGCGGTCCGTCATGCCGGCCGTCGAGATATTCGCAGATGACCGTGCTGTCGTAGATCGCGCTGCCGTCGTCGAGGATGAGGGTCGGGACCTTGCCCAGGGGGTTCTCGGCCAGAAGCGGCGTCTCCGGATCGAACACATGGGTCTCGACCACATCGAAGGCATCGCCCTGGCCGGTTTCGACCGCACAGACCCGGCCCTTCCGCACATAGGGCGAGTGGGGCAGGGCTCTCAGGATCATCCGACGTCTCCTCCGTCCATTCGGCGCGCCGGCCGGCGCGCCGGCGCCGGCTTGCCTAGAGCCCCATCTGCCGCAGCACGGCCTTGGTCAGCGGGCTGTCATCCTTCATGATCTGGTTGCAGACGGCGAAATGGTCGAAGCCGGGCATGTCGACCTGCTCGACCGGGTTGCCGGCCTTCTCCAGCGCCGCCTTGTAGAGCGCCGTCTGGTGGGCGAAGCCTTCCGGTTCGTCCCCGCCATAGGAGAGGAGCATCGGGGTGGGGTGCTTCGGCAGGTGGAAGACGGGGGAATTCCGTTCCGCCTCCATGTCGCCAAGCTGGAGCCACTCGTTCGTGAAGGCGTGCTTCAGCGGCCGCAGGTCGTAGAGCCCGCTGATCGCGACCGCGCCCTTGATGACGTCCGCCGGCAGGCCGTACTCGCCCTCCCAATCGGTCCCGGCGACCATGGCGGACAGGTGCCCGCCCGCCGAATGGCCGGAGACGTAGATCCGGCGCGGGTCGGCGCCATAATAGTGCGCGTTGCGGTGGGCCCAGGCGACGACCGCCCGGCACTGGCGCACAATCACGTCCAGCTTGACGCCGGGGGTGAGCGAATAGGTCGGCACCACAACAGTCGCGCCGGCCGGCGCCAGCCGCTCGGCGAAATAGCTGTTCTCGTCCTTGGTCAGCATCCGCCAGTAGCCGCCATGGATGAAGATATGGACGGGCGAGCCGGTCGGCCCAGGGAAGACGTCGAGGACCTCGTCCTTGTGCGGGCCGTAGGGCACGTCCAGCGCCGCCTTCAGGTTCCGGCGGGTACGCGCGCTGTCCTCGACGAAGCCGCGCGCATAGGCGTCGAAGTCGGCGACCGACGCCCGCGCGTTATAAGCCGCGTCCAGCGATTCCTGCGTGTGGTTCTCGTAGACCGTTTCGGTCATTCCCCCGTCTCCCCCATGTTCGGTGCACATGTTCGGTGCACATGCTCGGCGCACATGCGCCGCGCGGAGTTTAGCCCGCGCCGCGCGGACCGCAACAGCGCTCGCCCGCCTGCCGGGGCGGGCATGCCACATCCGCATAGGAACAGAAGACGCAGCAATCGCCGGGAAGCGGCCGGGCCAGGACGTGGCAGGCCGGGCATTCCCAGAACCAGATACAGGCGTCGACAGGCATTTGTTGGCGCGTCCGGCGATGACAGGCCGGGCAGGCGATCACGGCCTCCAGACGAGGGGCCGTCGCGCCCGATCCATCGGGCTCGATCCCGTCGCCGATCCGGCCGTTCTCCCGTTCCACGTTTCACATCCTTCGCTTTTCCAGCGCCGCGTCGAGGCGATCCAGCCGCTCGGCGATATCCTCCTTGTCGGCATCGTCGCAGGCCAGCCGGTCGACGCAGCGTTTCATGATGCCCGCATGTTTCTCCAGGGCCTCGAGCTGCGACCGGGTCCGGGCGCGGGGAACGAGCCGGATGAGCGCCTCGATCAGCCGGATATAGACCGGCACGCTGCTCATGGCGCACTGGCGGAGTTCGTTGAAGGCCGTGTCGACCAGTCCGCCATAGGTAATGGGCGAGAGGTAGATCCGGGTATTGCCTTCGGCATCCTCGATTGTCGGTGCCGGCAGGCCACAGCGGAAGGCGGCGGAGAGGGAGGAGGCGAGCCGGTCGACGACGGAGACGGCTGTGTTGAAATCGTTGATGCCCGGGGAAAGCGCGCGCACGCCGATCTCCACGAGGGCGGTGAAGGCGAATTCGAGGTCCTGGGCGAAGGTCCGCCGGTCGTCGATGACGCAGGCCCGCCGGACCCGGTCGTCGAGGTCGTCCGGCACCCGGTCCCGGGGCCAGGCCTCGGCAATTATTTCGCCGCGCAGGACATAGAGGCCCGGCCGCGTCTCGAAACAGATCTCGATTTCGTGCGCGCCTGCCAGGGCGACGACATCGCCATATTCGATCAGCTGGACATAACCGTCACGCCTCGCCGTCACGACATGACGGTCCTCGTCCGGCATCTCCGCCTTGGCCTGGGCCCCGTCTTCCTCGTCCGGATCCTCCTCCTCCTCGATGGCCTCGAGGATCGTGACGATGGCGTGGTCCAGTTCGCCGGCGATCCGGGCGATGACCGTGTCGGACTGGATCGAGACGGCCACCGTGTGGATGTAGAGGATCAGCCAGGCAAAGCTCGCGATCGACAGGACGACGCCCATCAGGATCGAAAACTGGGGAACGAAATTCGTCTCCGGGGTTTCTTCTACGGTGAGGAGAACGGCAACGCAGTAGACGAACGTGCCGAGGAAGAGGCCGAGCGATATCTGGGTCACCCGGTCGCGCATGAAGCGCGAGAGGATGCGCGGGCCGAGCTGCCCGGCGGCCATGGTCAGGACGATGAGGGTCATCGAGAAGACCAGGCTGGCCACCGTGATCATGGAACCGGCGATGGTCGTCAGCATTGCCCGGCCGCCCGACGGCCCGATCAGGATGTTCCGTTCAGTGAAGGCCCGCTTCATGAACTCGGGCGCGGCAAGGTCGACCTGGACCGCCATCCAGGACAGGGCGACGCCCGCCAGCAGCATCACGGCCGGCAAGAACCAGAAGCTGGAGCGAACCAGGTAGAGGAGATAGCGGATACGGGCGGTCATCGGGCCATCGTCGGCATGTCGGGCCTCCACACAACCAACTATCGCCCCTTCCGTTCCGCCAGGACAGTCGAAAGGACGCGGAGGCAGAGACGTCATGGAGCTATTCGAGACGCGTATCCCCCTGGGCGAGATCGGCCTGCGCATGGGCGCGGCCCTGTTCCTGGGATTCCTGATCGGGCTGGAACGGGAATGGCGGCAGAAGTCCGCGGGATTGAGAACCAATATGCTGGTGTGCCTGGGCTCCTGCGTCTTTCTGGTGATCGGGCTGGAGATCCTTCAGAAGACGACCGAGGACGCCGCGCAGATCGACCCAACCCGGATCATCGAGGGCATCATCGGCGGCATCGGCTTTCTGGGCGCGGGGTCGATCATCCGGTCCGGCGGCGACGTGCGCGGGCTCACCACCGGGGCGGCGATCTGGTCGTCGGGCGCCGTCGGTGTGGCCTGCGGCGCTGGCAAGTTCACCATCGCGCTCCTGCTTGCCGCGGGCATCCTCTTCACGCTCTTCGTGGTCGGCCTGATCGCCCACAAGGCGGAAAAGGCTATGGGCGAGGAGGGGACCGGCGACGGTTAGGCGCGCGGTCGACGGCATCGGAGGGCAATTCTATAGTGTCGCCCCCGTATCAATCGCCTGTCGAGGACACATGGGACAAGGACCGCTAGCGGGCGTCCGCATCGTCGAGCTGGCCGGCATCGGCCCCGCCCCTTTCTGCTGCATGCTGCTGGCCGACATGGGCGCGGACATCCTGCGCATCGACCGGCTGACCAGCGCCGGACTGGGGGTCGAGATCGACCGCCGCTACGACTTCCTGTCGCGCAGTCGCCGCTCTGTCGGGGTGGACCTGAAGAAGCCGGAAGGGATCGGGGCGGTCCTGCGTCTCGTCGAAAGGGCGGATATGCTGGTCGAGGGCTTCCGCCCCGGCGTCACCGACCGGATGGGCCTGGGGCCGGACGCCTGCCGGGCGCGCAACCCGAAGCTGGTTTATGGCCGGATGACGGGCTGGGGTCAGGACGGCCCGATGGCGCAGGCGGCGGGCCATGACATGAACTACATCGCGTTGACCGGCGCGCTGGACGCAATCGGCCGGGCCGGCGAGCCGCCGGTGCCGCCGCTAAACCTGGTCGGAGATTTCGGCGGCGGTTCGCTCTATCTCGCGATGGGCCTCCTCGCCGCCTATATCGAGGCGCAGACGTCAGGGCAGGGGCAGGTGGTCGACGCGGCGATGGTGGACGGCGCGGCCTCCCTCATGACCCTCTTCTACGGCATGCGCGGCAACGGCCAATGGCCGGGCGGCCGGGGCGAGAACATCCTGGACAGCGGGGCCCCCTATTACGACGTCTACGAGACCGCCGACGGCCTCTATGTCTCGGTCGCGCCCATCGAGGCGAAATTCTATGCCGAGTTCCTCGAGCGGATCGGCCTCGCCGGTGCCGATCTTCCCGACCAGCACGACCGATCCGGCTGGGAGACCCTGAGAACGCGGATCGCGGAGGTGATGAAGACAAGATCCCGCGACGAATGGGCGGCCCTTCTGGAGGGAACCGATGCCTGCTTCGCCGCCGTCCTGTCGATGGACGAGGCGCCGGACCACCCGCATATGAAGGCGCGCGGCACTTTCGTCGAGGTCGACGGCGCCGTTCAGCCGGGTCCGGCGCCCCGTTTCGGCCGCACCCCGGCCGCGATCCAGCGGCCGCCGAGCACCCCCGGCGCAGACACGGAGGAAGCGCTGGCCGACTGGGGCTTCGGCACCGACGAGATCGACACGCTGCGCAGCGCGGGCGCCATCGCATGAGCGCGACGCCGCCGGCCGGCGACCTCGATCCGCAGGTTGCCTTCGTCCTGCAAAAGGCCATCGAGGCCGACCTCCCGCCCCTCAGCAGTCTGTCGGCGGAGGCCGCCCGGGCGCAGTATCGCAACAGCGCCAAGGTACTGGACCTGCCCTTCGCGCCGATGGACATGGTGACGGAACGTGCAATCGGGACCGAGAGCAGCTACGTCCAGGTCCGGCTCTATGTCCCCGCCCAGACCGGTGTCGCCGATCCGTTGCTGTCGTATTTTCACGGCGGCGGCTGGACCATCGGCGATCTCGAAACCCATGACCGCTATTGCCGGACGGTGGCCGCACAGGGGGGCTGCCGGGTGCTCTCGGTCGACTACCGGATGGGGCCGGAGCACCCCTTTCCCGCCGCCGTCGAGGATGCGATGCGCGTCTACCGTTCGGTCCTCGCTTCGCCGGAGGATTTCGGCGCCGACCCGGCGCGGATCGCGGTGGGTGGCGACAGTGCGGGCGGGAACCTCGCAGCGGTCATCTGCCATCAGGCGCGGCGGGACGGTCTGCCGCCGCCCTGCTTCCAGCTATTGATCTACCCTTCGGTCGACCTCCGCGGCGATTACGCCTCGCGCCGCGCCTTCGGGGAGGACTATCTCCTGACCGAGGCATCGATGCAGTGGTTCACGGACAACTATCTTCCCGACCGGGCTCTCCTGACCGACCCGCGCGTATCGCCCCTTCTGTCAGACGACTTCGCGGGCCAGCCTCCGGCCTTCATCCAGACCGCCGGCTACGACCCGCTGCGCGACGAAGGCTATGCGTATGCGGCACGGTTGCGAGAGGCCGGCGGGTCCGTGGAGCAGCGGCATTATCCCGGCCTGATCCATGGATTCATTCACCTTTCCTCAGGCGTCCAGGCAGCCCGTACCGCGGTCAACGATGGGATCGCGGCGTTACGACAAGCGTTCCAATAATCGCATTTCTCAGCGCCGCCGGAACCGCCCCGTGATCGGCCGGGACGGCCCCAAACGTGCGCCAACCGCACCGAATTAGAGCTGGAAGCAATTGAATTCATTATGATATAATTAAAGATAATAAAATATTTATATATTAGAACGATTGGTTTTTCTCTTTATTATGAATGAATTGACTTCTGAGATTTCTCCGATTCAATTACTGAACAATTCATCTGAAATGCTGTCGGATAGCTGCCTGATCGGAGACCCATCCGGGGATCGGGAAAGGCGCTGAAGCGGTCGGGCATTTCCCGCGGCGGACAGAACGTGCGGTCGCCAATCCTGCAGGCTGGAATGTCGTTCGCCGTCCGCCGCCATCGCGCGGCCCACCCGGCAGACCGGATCGGGGAGCCCCGGGCCGCCCCCAACCGGAAAGCACATCCTCACAAGCTGGAACTGATGTTCTCAGAAGAGGTCTGAGGGCCCCGGCGTCCTGGCCGGTGTCGGGAACGTCGACCTTCAGACCTGCCGGACCGGCTCGATCTTGAGGCCGGCGGCGCGCCTACAGATGCGTGTTGCCACCATCGACTGTTAGCGACTGTCCGGTCATGAAGGCACTGGCGTCGGAGGCGAGGAAGAGAACGGTGCCGACAAGATCGTTGGGTTCAGCCGGACGGGGAATGCACTGGCCCGCCACGATGATCTGCTTCTGCTCCGGCGTCACCGTGGCGCGCGGCACCTCGGTGAAGGTCGCACCGGGGAGGAGGGCGTTGACCGTGATGCCGTCCGGGCCGAGCTCCCGCGCCATCGAGCGCGACATGCCGATCACCGCGGCCTTGGAGGACGTGTAGTGGGTGTAGTTCGGGCGCCCCATCGTGACGGCCGAGGAGGCAACGTTGACGATGCGTCCCCACCCGGCCGCCCGCATGGGCCCCACGACCGCGCGGGCCGCGAGGAAACAGCCGGTCACGTTGACGTCGAGCACCTTCCGCCATTCATCGAGGGGGATCTCCCAGAAGGGCCTCATCGCCAGGGTCGAAAAGAGCCCGGCGTTGTTCACCAGAATGTCGATGCGGCCGTGCGCGTCCATCGCCGCCTGGGCCATCGCCTCGACGGAAGAGGGGTCGGAGACGTCCGTCGGCACGGCCATGGCGCCGTTGCCGATCTCCGCCGCCACAGCCGCGCCCTTCTCGGCATTCAACTCTGCAATGACGACGGTCGCGCCCGCCTCCGCGAAAGCCTTCGACATGGCCCTGCCGATGCCCTGTCCGCCGCCGGTCACGATCGCCACTCGGCCGGTCAAATCGAATCGGTCCGTCATTTCATCCTCCCCTGTTTCTCTTCGATCGCCCGGACCAGCGGTTCGGGCAGCGGTACCGATCTGTGGGTCGTCTGGTCGGTATTGACCCAGACGATGACCGCCAAGGTGCGCAGGTCGTCCGGCGCGCCGATGCCGAAGATTGCGGCCTGAAGGGTCAGGGAAGACCGGCCGACGCGGGTCGCCCGCACCCCGATCTCCACATCCTCATCGAAGGCGACCGGCGCCCGATAGTCGACCTCCGACCGCACGATATGGAAATCGTCGCCCCGCTCCGGATCCGCGCCAAGCCGGTAGGGATGGCCGAGCCAGCGGAAGTATTCGTGGATCGCTCCGTTCACGATGGCGAGATAGGTCGGGAAATAGACGACGCCCTGCGGGTCGATGTCGCGATAGCGCACCCGATAGGTGTGGGCGAAGGCGAAGTCGGCCCGGCAGGGCGGCGCGGCGTCGCCTTCGCCCATCGCCCGGTCAGTCGGCCAGCCGTTCCAGGGCCGCCCGGGCATCGACCGGTGTCCACCAGGTCGGGATGCCCAGGTCGCGAGCGATCAGGCCGGCGGCGATATAGCCCGCGCCGCCCGAGATGGCGCCCCCGGGATGACAGGCGGAACCGGCCATGTAGAGCCCCTCGACCGGGCCGCGATAGCCGAAATGGTTGTACATCACCTGATCGGACGACAGCGCCCCCATGAAGATGTCGCCGGAGCGCATGTTGATCAGCTCCTGCCCATATGTACGTGCGGTGTAAGTATAGGTCTTCCGCACGTTCGGCCGCCGCATGTTGGGCGCATAATGCGCGAAGCGGTCGATGATCTTCTCCGTGAACTCCGCCTCGAAATCGTCCCAGTCCTGCCCGCCCAGATCGGGCTCCAGCGGCATGACGTGCCAGGCATAGGTCGTGTGCTTGCCCGGCGGCGCCTGGGCCGGGTCGTTGGCCGACAGCGCGCCGGATCCGAACTGGATGATCGACGGCACGCGCCCCGCCTTCACGTCGTCATGGGCGGAAACGAGGTCGGCAAGGCTTTCCGCCCCGACATTCCACTTCAGGGAGGTGTCGAGGTTCGGGTCGAATTCCGCCGCCTTGAAATGCGGGCTTTCGTCGAGCGCGAAATGGACACCGAAGAGGGTCCAGGCCGTGTATTTGAAGGCGTCGAGCTTCGCCACGAAGTCGGCCGGCAACTGGTCGCGGCCGATCATGTCCTCGAAGGTCTGGTGCACGTCGATGCAGGAGGCGACGAAGCGGCTGGCGCGGATCGTCTCGCCCTCCGCCGTCTCGATACCGGTCGCCCGGCCGCCCTCGACGACGATACGGTCGACATGGGTCTGGTTGCGATAAGTGCCGCCGGCCGCGATGAAGCTTTCCATCAGGCCGCGCGCGAGATTGTAGCTGCCCCCCCGGCACAGCTGGTAGCCGGTCTCCAGGTCGAAGGCCCGGATGACCGAGCCCATGGGCGAATCGTTCCCTGTCGTGTCGACCAGCCAGGTGCCGAAGAGCGAGACCTTGAACAGGAAGAGGAGCTTGATCCACTCCTCCTCGAACAGTTCGTTGACGAGGTCCAGCGGCTCCCGCCGCGTGACCTCCAGGAAGTCGCGGCCCACGGCGCTCTTTTCCAGAAGCGCCTCTCGCTCGTCCCTGGACAGCGGCTCCGAGAACCGCTCCGCCAGGAAGATGTCGCGCGTCACCGCCTCCGCCCGGCGATTCCAGTCGCGGAAGGTTTCGGCATCCTTCTTCGAAAAATGCCCGATGCTTTTCAGGGTCTGGTCGAGGTCGCGGGAGAAGACCAGCGCCGTCCCGTCAGGATGCGGCTGGCCGAACTCGTGAACCGGGGTGACGTACCGCACCTTCTCCGAGAGGCCCAGGTCGCGAAACCAGGGCGTCTCGGTGATGTGGAAGTGATTGATCGAGTGGCTGTTGTGATAGAAGCCGGGCAGGGTCGCCTCGGTGGTTGCGAGCCCGCCGCCATGCATCAGCCGCCGCTCGACAAGCAGGATCTTCAGCCCGGCGCGGGCCAGGTAGTTGCCGAGCACCAGCCCATGATGCCCGGCGCCGACGATGATCCCGTCGTAGCTCTGGATCGTCGCCATGCCCGCCCCCTACTCGACGAAGTTACGCTCGGCCATCCAGTTCCAGGCGGTGTCGACCGCCTCTTGAAGCAGTTCCGGCTGCCCGCGGTAATAGTGCGTCGCGCCCTTGATGACGTGCATCTTCTTGTCCTTGGACGCGGCGTTCTCGTAGATGATCCCGGTATGGGGCTGCGGCACCGCGTCGTCCGCGCTGTTCTCGACCGCCAGCAACGGCACCGTCACGCCGCGGGCGCATTTCTCGCCGTCGGCATTCGAATCGTCGTAGGACCATTGTGACAGCCAGGACCGCAGGGTCGAAAAACGGCCCATGCCGACCGGACCGGTATTGACCGTCTCCGGATTGCCCAGGAAGCAGGTATAGGGCTCCCGGTCGTTCGGATCGATCGTCGGGTCGAGGAAGCGCGGCTCCGCCATCGTGCGATGGGTGATGAACGGGCGCTCGACCTCCGCCCCGCCCTTGGCCTTGAGCTTGAGAAGCTGGTCCTTCGCCATCGCCGTGATCTTGCGGTTCCGCGCGACCTGGGCGGCGCGGAACACCGCAAGCCAGTCCCGGTCGTAGGGCGCCTTGTTCGGATTGCGCGGATCGTAGAGGTCGAGCTCGATCACCCGGTCGTCGGGGTTGTCCTCATGCTTGACCGAAGGATCGATCCAGTCGGTCATGGTCTTCGACCGGGCGAGATGGGCGGCCTGGAAAACGATGCCGTCGACCGGCGTCAGATTCGCGGCCTTGAGATCGATAGGGTCGCCGGCCGGCGTCTCGGTGATCGTGGGGTTCTCCGCCTGGGACTGATAGAAGAGGCCGAGCGACCCGCCGCCCGACCAGGCGCCGAGGATGACATTCTCATAGCCCCAGACCTCCTTCGCGTGCCGCACATACGCGCCCATGTCGAGGGCGACCTTCTCGAAGATGAGCGAGGTGTCGTTCTTCGCGTAGCGGCTGGCGCCGCACAGGATGTGCATGCCCTTCTGCTTCACGATCGCCTGGGGCATGGGCAGAAGCTGCAGGGTCGTCGCCGGATGCATGAACAGCATCAGCGTCTTGGAAGGCTTGTCCTTCGGCATCATGCGGATGCCTTCCAGGTTCACCATCCCCTGGCTGCCGGAAAAGCCATAGGTTTCGACGAACTGGGATTTCTCCGCATACTGGATATGGACCCACTCGGATTCGACCTCGTAGCCGCCGGCGTCGCTCATCGCGTTTCCCCCATCGTGTTTTTCGATTGCTGCATGGATGGCGGCATCCAATCGGTTTGCCCAAATCCTGTAAAGTGCTATGTCGCGAGCCGCCCGATGTGCGGACGGGAGGTCTGGAATTTTCCCTCTCCATGGGAACGGACCGATTGTGACAGGACCCCGTGTGTCAAGACGTTGTCCGAGCCTGTCGCACCCCCTCGTTTCCCCGGCACTGGCTGGGGACGAGCGTGGTTCCGACACCGGGGGGTCTGGCCGAAATAACCGGGAGGAAGCTGGGGATGTACAAGCCTTTCGATCTGAGCGGAAAGGTAGCGCTGGTCACCGGCGGGAATGGCGGCATCGGGCTGGGACTGGCGGAGGCGCTGGCCGCGGCCGGTGCCGACGTCTGCATCTGGGGCACCAACCCCTCGAAGAATGCGCTTGCACTCGACACGCTCGCCCGTCATGGGAGCAGGACGGAAGCCCTGGTCTGCGACGTCGCCGACAGCGCGGCGGTCGACAAGGCGATGGCCGAGACAGTCGAGC
>CAYGKX010000065.1:0-5224 GCA_964350225.1 uncultured Rhodospirillaceae bacterium
ACTGGATGCCGCGCAACCTGGATCGCCGGGTCGAATCCTTCGTGCCGATCGAGAATGTCACGGTCCATCAACAGATTCTCGACCAGATCATGGTCGCCCAACTGCGGGACGAGGCGCAAAGCTGGCTCCTGCGGCCGGACGGAACCTTTGCGCGGGTCAAGCCCGATGGCCGCGGTTTTGCCTGCCATCACTACTTCATGACCAATCCAAGTCTCTCCGGCCGCGGCAGCGCGCTGAAGAAATCGGGTGCCAAACCGCGCCCGGTCGTTTACGACGACGACGACTGAGCGACGATCAGGTCAGCCGATCCAGAGTTTCCATGGCGCTATCCCTCGCGACCACGACCGATTTCGAACAGCCGGCCGCGCTGAGCCGCACAGCGGTGATCGACATCGGGTCCAATTCCATCCGGCTCGTGGTTTTCGAAGGAAACCGTCGGGCGCCGGTCCCGATCTTCAACGAGAAGGTCATCTGCGGCCTGGGGCAGCGTCTCGGCTCGACCGGCCGCCTCGACCCCGACGGGGTTCGCCTGGCCCTGGACAATCTCGCGCGCTTCAAGGCAGCGGCCGACGGGATGGGGGTCGAGAGTATCATCACGGTCGCGACCTCGGCCGTCCGCGACGCGGAAGACGGTGCCGCCTTCGTGCGCTCGGTGGAGCGCGACACGGGGCTCGCCGTCGATATCCTGTCCGGCGAGGACGAGGCGCGGCTGGGCGGCATGGGCATCCTTTCGGCCTTTCCCAAGGCGGAAGGACTGCTGGGCGACCTTGGCGGCGGGAGCCTCGAGATCGTGCGGCTCGCCGGTGGCGACATCCATGAACATGCGACCCTGCCGCTGGGCGCGCTCCGGCTCAACGAAGTCGCGGCGGCCGGCGGCGACATCAAGGCGACGATCAAGTCCGCGCTGGGCGAACTGGACTGGCTCAAGAATATCGAAGGGCAGGAGCTCTATGTGGTCGGCGGCGCCTGGCGAGCGCTCGCCCGGGTTCATCTGGCGCAGCGTCGTTACAGTCTTCAGGTTCTCGACAATTACACGGTGCAGCCTCGCGCCTTCCGCGACTTCGCCAAGATCATCGGACAGCAAAGCGACGCAGCCCTTGCCAAGCTGCCGAACTTTCCGGTGAAGCGTCTCAACACAGTCCGGCCCGGTGCACTGGTGCTGCGCCAGCTCATCAAGGTTGCTGCACCCCGCTCGTTGATCTTCAGCGCACAGGGCCTGCGCGAGGGTCTTCTCTTCGATCGGCTTCCCGCGGGCATGCGCCAGGAGGACCCGCTTCATGCTGCCTGTGCCGGGATTTCGGATCGGTTCGGGCGCTTCAAGCATCTCGGCCCCGCGCTGGCCCGCTGGATTGCGCCAATCCTTGCAGACGAAAGCGAGGATGAGGCGCGGCTTCGGCTGGCCGCCTGCCTTCTGGGCGACATCGGCTGGATCGACCATCCCGATGCTCGTGCCCGGCTCGCCTTCGACCGGACGATGACCATCCCGGTTGCGGGGCTCAACCACAAGGCCCGCGCCTTTCTGGCCCATGTCATCCACGCGCGCTATGGCGGCCTCGAGGACAAGACGACCGTCAAGGTCGCCGAACGTATCGGTCTCGACGAACCTGAAATTGGCCGCGCCCGGTCCCTCGGCATGGCGATGCGGCTTGGCTACACGCTGTCCGCGGGGCGGGAGGAGGCGTTGGCCGAGACGGCACTGGTACGGACGAACGCGGCGCTTACCTTGCTGGTGCCGCCCGACCACGACTATTTCCGGGGCGAATCGATCCGGCGCCGTCTGAAGTACGTCGCCGACAGTCTAGGGCTCGCTTCCCGGGTCGAGACCGACGCGACCGCCCTGTCGGCGCAGCCCGACTAGGCTTCACCCGCCGACGGGCGTCGCCCTCAATTGCTGTCCTGCCACCGTCAACGCCAAGCGCCCGTGCTTGAGCGCGATTGCGTCCTCGCCGAAGAGTTCCCGGCGCCAGCCCCTGAGGGCCTGGACGTCGGCTTCGTCATCGGCCGCAATCAACTCCAGGTCGGCGGAGGAGGCGACGAGCCGCTGGGCGACGTCATGCTCCTCGCACTTCATCTTGAGCAGTACCTTGAGCAGGTCCACCACCGGACCCAGGCCACGCGGCAGGTCCGGGCGCGCCTCCGGCTTGGGGCAGTCTTCCGGCGGCAGGGCGGCTCCGCGGGCGACCGCCTCGAGGAGCGCCTTCCCCTGGTGGCCCTCGGCCATCTTCTGGGACAGCCCGCGCACACGGGACAGCTGGCCGACGGAAGTCGGCGTATGGGCGGCGATCTCGATCAGGGCTTCGTCACGCAGGATGCGGTTGCGCGGCACGTCCTTTTCCTGGGCATAGCTTTCGCGCCAGGCCGCGACCTCCCGCAGGACGGCGAGGAACCGGGGGCGCGGGCTGCGGACCTTTATCCGCCGCCAGGCATCGTGCGGTTCGACCCGGTAGGTGCCCGGCTCCGCAAGGGCCTCCATTTCGGCGTCGAGCCAGGAGGCCCGGCCGGTCCGCTCCAGTCGGCTGAGGAGCTTCTCGTAGATCGGGCGAAGGTGGGTCACGTCCGACAGGGCGTAGGTGAGCTGCTTGTCGGTCAGCGGCCGCAGAGACCAGTCGGTGAAGCGCGAGGACTTGTCGATCGTGGCCTTGGCGAGTTTTTTCGCCAGGGTCTCGTAGCCGACCTGATCGCCGAACCCGCAGACCATCGCGGCGATCTGGGTGTCGAAGAGGGGCGTCGGGACCTCGCCCATCTCCTTGAGGAAGATTTCGACATCCTGCCGGGCGGCGTGGAACACCTTTGTGATCCCCGGATTGCGCAGCAGCTCGTAGAGCGGCGCAAGGTCGATCTCCGGGGCGAGGGCGTCGACGGCCGCCGCTTCCCGGGCGCCGCCAACCTGGACGAGGCACAGCTCCGGCCAGTAGGTGCGTTCGCGCAGGAACTCGGTGTCGACGGTGATGAATTCTTCGCCGGCGAGCCGTTCGCAGAAATCGGCGAGCGGTGCCGTTTCGGTGATGAGCGACATGCCCCCGGATATACACGGGGCCGCGGGCGACGAAAAGGCGCGAAAAGCGGGACGGTGCCCTGTGGCCGGCGCGGCTAGCCCCGAAGGGTCCAGATTTCCGTTTCGCCGGAGCGGCCGCGAACGACCTCTGTCCCGGCGGGGGACAGGCGGCCCAGCAACGGCGCGTCCCCGGGCTGCGCTTCCGACCGGGCGCGTTCGACCAGCGCGGCGCCGAGGAGAAGCGGACGGTCGAGTTGCCGGGTCAGACCTTCGATCCGGCTCGCGACGTTGACCGTGTCGCCGAGGACGGCAAATTCCAGACGCCGCTCGTCGCCGATGTCGCCGACGACGACAGGGCCATAGTGCACACCGATGCCGATGTCGATCTCCGGCTCCCCGGCCGCGCGCCGTTCATGGTTCCAGTGCGCGACCTCCTCGACCATCGCCGCCGCGCAGGTGAGCGCGTTGATCGCGTCACGCGGCCCGCCGACGGGCGTGCCGAAGGTCGCCATGACGCAATCGCCGATATATTTGTCGACCGTTCCGCCATGGGCGAATATCTGGCCCGCCATCCGCCCGTGGAAGCGGCGGAGAAGGGCCATCGTGTCCTCCGGGCTCAATTTCTCGGCGAGGGTCGTGAAGCCCCGGATGTCCGCGAAAAGAATTGCGGCGTCCTGCCGCCGTCCGGCGCCCAGGGGACTGTCCTTGCCGGCCAGTTCGTCCACCAGATTGGGCGAAAAGTAGCGGGACAGGTTGGCCCGTTCCCGTTCCGCCGTCAGCTGCCGTCCGATCAGCCCGTTGGTGCGCCACACGGCGACGGCACCGATCACGGTCACCAGCAGGATCATCGCGATGTCCTGGACGATGTTGGCCACGGACACGAATGTCGGCTTCAGCCAGAAGGCGCTTTTCTCCGCGGCCGTCGCCGTGAAGTAGTTCGGCAGGTCGAGAAGGGTCAGCGTGTCTGGCAGCATGACGTAGTAGAGCCCGACACCGCTCCATGCCGCGGCCGCCATGCCGCCGACCCACAGGACGTAGCGTGGCGAATAGGTCAGGACAGCCAGCGCGATGAAGACAAAATAGTAGGTTCCGGAATTGAAGCGCAGCGTCGCCTGGACCGGAACCGACGCGTCGAAGAGGCCCGGGTTCGGCACGACCGTGGCGATCGTCAGTACCGCTATGTCGTATACGGCAAAGGCATAGCGGTACCACTTCCTGCGGCGGGTTGCCTCGAGACGATAGTGAACGACGCCGCCGAAGCCGATGAGAGCGGCGATCCCGACCCAGTAGAGCACCCACGGATCCGGAAACTGGACGAAGAGGTAAAGAGACACCGCGATCATCGCGAAGAACTTGACCCGCGCGACGAGGTAGATCGCCGCGAGGTCGGCGTCGGCGAACGCCCGGCGTAGCCGCTCGCTCTTCTGCGGGCGTGCCGCAGTGGGCGGGGCTTGGCCGAACAGGAAGCCGTTGATCGTCCTTGCCATCGTCATCTCGTCCCTCCGCGCCGACAGCCTCGGTCCGGCCTCCCAGCGGCCTTGACAATATCCCTCAGAAATGGCTTGTCCCACGCGCCGCCCGCGGCTGCAAATCCCAAAGAAACGGCCTTTCATGCATCCCTATCGATCTCACACCTGTGGCGCCCTGCGCCTGGAGCACGCCGGCCAGGAGGTGCGCCTCTCGGGCTGGGTCCATCGCAAGCGCGACCATGGCAACCTGCTCTTTGTCGACCTGCGCGACCACCATGGCCTGACGCAATGCGTCGTCGACGTCAGCGCGCCGGTCTTTCCTGTGCTCGAGGGCGCGCGGCTTGAGAGCGTCCTGACCGTGACGGGCCAGGTCGTCGAGCGGACGGAGGATACGGTCAACCCGAACCTGCCGACCGGCCAGGTCGAGGTTAAGGTCGCCGAGGTCACGGTGGAGAGCGAGGCGGACGCCCTGCCGCTCCAGGTCAACAGCGAGACGGACTATGGCGAGGAGGTGCGTCTGCGCTACCGTTTCCTGGACCTGCGCCGGGAGAAGATGCAGCGGAACATCCTGCTGCGCTCGAAGGTCATCTCCTCGATCCGCCGGCGGATGACCGACGCGGGCTTCCACGAGCTCCAGCCGCCGATCCTGACGGCGAGCTCGCCCGAGGGCGCGCGCGACTATCTCGTTCCCTCCCGGGTCCATCCGGGCAAGTTCTACGCGCTGCCCCAGGCGCCGCAGATGTTCAAGCAGCTGCTGATG
>CAYGKX010000065.1:5234-13539 GCA_964350225.1 uncultured Rhodospirillaceae bacterium
TCGCGGGCTTCGACCGGTATTTCCAGCTCCCGCCCTGCTTCCGCGGCGAGGACGGCCGCGCGGACCGCAGCCCGGGCGAGTTCTACCAGCTCGATTTCGAGATGTCCTATGTCACCCAGGACGACGTCTTCGAGGCGATCGAGCCCATCCTGGGCGGCGTCTTCGAGGAGTTCGCCGAGGGCCGCGAGGTTTCCAGGCCGCCCTTCCGCCGGATCCCCTACGACGAGGCGATGCTGCATTACGGGACGGACAAGCCGGACCTGCGCAACCCGATCATCCTGCACGACGTCACCGACGTCTGGCGCGGCACCGACTTCAAGATCTTCGCGGGCGCCATCGACAAGGGCGCGGTCGTGCGCGCCATCCCCGCGCCGGGGGCGGGCGCGCAGCCGCGCAGCTTCTTCGACAAGCTGAACGACTGGGCGCGGGAAGAAGGCGCCGGCGGGCTCGGCTACATCATCTTCGAGGGGGGCGAGGGCAAGGGGCCGATCGCCAAGTTCCTCGACGGCGACCGGATGGACAGCCTGCGCAAGATCGCCGGGGTCGGCGATGGCGACGCGGTCTTCTTCGCCTGCGCGCCGGCGCGGGATGCCGCCCTATTCGCCGGCCGCGCGCGGGAACGGATCTGCGACGAGATGGGCCTCCGCGCCGAGGGCCGGTTCGACTTCTGCTGGATCGTCGACTTCCCAATGTACGAAATCGACGAGAAGACCGGCAAGCTGGACTTCAGCCACAATCCCTTCTCCATGCCCCAGGGCGGCATGGAGGCGCTGGAGACGATGGACCCGCTGGAGATCAAGGCTTTCCAGTACGACATCGTCTGCAACGGGGTGGAACTGTCCTCGGGCGCCATCCGGAACCACCGGCCCGACATCATGTACAAGGCCTTCGAGACGGTCGGCTATTCGCGGGAGGAGCTGGAGAGCCGCTTTTCGGGCCTCCTCAACGCGCTCAAGTTCGGCGCGCCGCCCCATGGCGGATCGGCGCCGGGCATCGACCGGATCGTCATGCTCCTGGCCGACGAGCCGAATATCCGCGAGGTCATCGCCTTCCCGATGAACCAGCAGGCCCAGGACCTGATGATGGAGGCCCCGGCTGAAGTCTCGGAGGAGCGGCTGAAGGAACTGCACCTGCGCGTCTCGCTGCCGCCCGTGAAGAAAGAAGGCGATCGGAAGGACGCGGCGAAACCCGAATAGCCGCCCCTGCGGCCAGATCATGCGGGCAGGTCGCGGGGCAGTTCCTGCATCGAGCGATCTTGCGGGAAACCGAGGGCGGGCCTAACTTCTTCGCATGATCCGATCTCACGACATTGGGACGCCCCGCTGCGTCCCGGTCCCGAAGCTTCCGGTGGCGATTGCCTTGCTGCCGGCGGCGCTTGTCGCGCTCCTACCGGTGGCCGCGGCCGTCGCCGACAGTCCGGTGCGCCTCGCGCCGCACAAGGCGATCTATCCCCTGACGATGAAGAAGGTCGACACGTCGTCCAAGATCATCGGAGCGACCGGGGCGATCTATTACGAGATGGCCGATGCCTGCCGGTCCTGGCGGACCAAATATATTCTCGTCCTGCGCCTGATCCGCGAAAACAAGTCCGAGGTCGTCACGCGGACGGAATTCAACAGCACGGAGAACAAGTCCGGTCTCCGCTACCGGTTCGCGTCCCGCACCACGACGAACGGCCAGCTGAGCCAGACCCGGGAGGGCAGCGCCGTCCTGAAGGGGCCGGGACAGGCCGGCAGCGCGACCTACGTCGTCCCGAACCGCACGAATGTCGCCCTTCCGGCCGGGGTGATGTTTCCGAACCGCCACACCATCGAAATGATCGGCAAGGCGCGCGCCGGCGAGAGGATCTTCTGGGCACTGATCTTCGACGGCTCCGACGAGGGCAAAGTTAGTGGCGCCAACGCGCTTATCCTTGGCACGGCCCCGCCGACCAAGGGCGCCTCACCGCTCTTCGACGCGCCGGGCTGGAAGATCCGGCTCAGCTATTTCGACATGAAGCGGGGCGAACAGAAGCCGACCTACAAGATGCATGCCGTGATTCGCGACAACGGCGTGACGGAAACGGTCGAACTCGATTACGACGACTTTGTCCTCGAAGGTCGCGCCAAGCATATCGAGATGTTGCCGGAGGCGCGCTGCTGAGGCCGACGGGGCGGTCGCCCGCAGGCCCGACGGGGAGCTGGACATGCGCATCAAGCGGTCCCTCCAGGCCCTCCTGCGAGGCCCGGCACGGCGTCGCGAGAGGGTGGAGAAACCAAGAACGGCGATTGCCTGGCTGACCCATTTTCACGACCCAGAAGGACAGGGCGCGTTTGCGCGCCTCGCGTCGCAGGCGGCTGGCGTCGGACCGGTCGTGCAGTTTCGCGACGGCTTCGGCCACCGACCGGATGACCCGCCGTTCGATATCGTTTCCCTGACCGAAGCGGAGATCGCGGCGGCCGCGCCGACCCGATACAGGGAATGGACGTCGCTCGTCCGGAGGAACGCTTATGGCGGAGGCCTCACGGATGTGGTGATGCTGGCGATCGCCATCCGTTTGTCGGATTTCGAACATATCTGGATCGTCGAGGCCGATGCCGATTTCACCGGTGACTGGCGGACGTTCTTCCAGGCATTCGATAGGGAGGATGCGGATCTCCTGGCCACCAATCTTTGGCCCTATCGCGCGTCCGGAAGCTGGTTTCACTGGCGTTGGTTCGAGGCACCGTCCGCTGCGCCGCGCAGGATTTGGACGCGCGGCTTCTTTCCGGTCGCCCGATTGTCCCGGCGTTTCGTGAACGCGTATCTCGAAGAGGTTCCGAACGGCTGGTCCGGGCATTACGAGGCCCTCTGGCCGACGATCGCCCGGCACCGCGGGCTGAAGGTCGCCGACATCGGCGGGCGCGGGCCCTTCGTGCCAAGGGCGCGGCGCGGCCTCTGGTATTCGAGCAGCCGAAATCCCGAACTGGACGGCGGCACTTTCCGGTACCGGCCGCCCGTGGCCGATCGGTATTTTCCGGCGAGCGTCCCGGGGTTGCCGGAGAACCACCTCTGTCACCCCGTCAAGACGGCCGCCTGGCATGCCCTGGCGGGGTCGGCCCCGCCGCGCCTGCAGGCTGACCGGGCCATCGCCGGTGAAACGCCGGGCGCCGCGCGCTGATCCTGTACCGGCCCTTCCAAGCTCGCGGAGCCGGTGTTTGCCGGCCGGATTACTGCGCGGCGACGCCGTCCCGGGGCGGGGCCACCAATTCCACGGTCATGGGGTTGTAGGAATAGAGCCAGTCCGCCCGTTCCTTGTCCATGTCGCGCTTGGCGAACTCCGCCTTCAGCTCCTCGATCGTCTCCAGGTGGAAGAGACGGCGGTTGCGGTGCGATTCGCGGACGATCCGGGCCGTCCGCTCCATCCGGTTCGCCTGGTAGAGCTGCAGCGCCTCCGGGATGGAGCCCGCCGCGTCGAGCGATCGCGTCAGGACGGCAGCGTCCTCTACCGCCATCACCGCGCCCTGTGCCAGGTAGGGCAGGGTGGGGTGCGCCGCGTCGCCCATCAGGGTCGCCCGCTCCGTGCTCCAGTTGTCGAGGGGCTGGTGGACGTTCAGCGCCCAGCGGAAACACTGGTCCCTGTCGGCCGCGTCGACGATGGCCTGGATTTCATGATGCCAGCCGACCAGATCCGCCTTCAGGTCCGCCCAGGGCTTCCGCTCGGTCCAGGACTCTTCCGTCCACTCGTCGCACTCGACGGCGGTAACGCAGTTGAGGAGCGTTCCTCGGCGCAGGAAATAGATGACCGCATGCTTGCCCGGTCCGACCCAGATCGAGGACTTGCCGTCCATGATGCCTTCCGGCAGCCGGTCGACAGGTACGGTCAGGCGCCATGCGGCGTCGCCGGTATATTCGGGTTTGTTCGCGCCGGCGATCTGACGTCGGATGGCGGATTTGATTCCGTCCGCGCCGACGACGAGGTCTCCTGTCGCTTTGGACCCGTCGGCGAGGAGGAGAGCGGCCTGCCCGTCGCCTTCCTCGAAACCGACCACGGTCGCGTTCAGGTGGACGGCGTCGGGCTTCAGTGCCTTAACCCGGTCGGCGAGGATCTTGTGAAAGTCCGCGCGGTGAAGCTGGTAATAGGGCGCGCCGAACCGTTTCTCGTGCATCTCGGCAAGCGCCAGCTCCTGCAGGACCTCGCCCGTGTTGTAGATGCGGAACTGGGTCACCGGCGGACGGAATGCCACCTCGGCGAGGCGGTCCAGGAGGCCCAGATGGGCCATGACATGCATCGAATTGGCGCTTTGCTGGATCCCCGCGCCGATCTCGCCCAGCTGCGGCGCCTGCTCGTAGATCTCGACGTCGTAGCCGGCCATCAGCAGGCAGCCCGCGGCCGTCAACCCACCCAACCCGGCGCCGGCGATGATGATCTTGCCCTTTCTGTCAGCCACGACGTCTCTCCCTTCGTCCTGTCGGTCGTTCACGACCATATGGTTCCGCGACGCTTAAAGCACAGTCGCGCGGTCCCGTCACGCGGGCCAGCCGCATGAAGGCGGCGCAGGCCAATTCCGGCGCCGTTCCCTCAGGTCTTGTCGCGGCGGCGCCGGGCGGCGCTCTCCAGGCTGCGCCCCTTCTGGATCGCCGCGTCACCCAGCTTGGCGCGGACATCGTCGAGGACCCGCTCAACCCTGGCGCGTTTGCCGGCGTCGGGATCGAGCAGGTCGTCGGGGTCGGCGGCCGCGCCCGGCATGAGATCGCTGACGCCGACCCCGATCAGACGATAGAGCGGACCGGTGCATTCTGCCGCGAGGAGCGGCGTCGCGGTCCGGTACAGGACCTCGGCAAGCTGGGTCGGTTCGCCGAGTTGCCGGTTGCGGGTGAGGGTCCGGAAGTCCTTCGTCTTCAATTTGAGGACGACCGTGCGCCCGGCGATCTCCGCCTTCTTGAGGCGGGCCGAGACTTTTTCGCACAGCGGCCAGAGCCGAGCCTTGAGGGTTTCGAGATCGCCGATGTCGGTGTCGAAGGTGGTTTCGGCCGAAACGCTCTTCGCCGCGCCGTCGGCGGTGATCCGTCGGCTGTCCTCGCCGCGGGAGAAGCGGTAGAGCCGCCCGCCGATGGACCCGTAGCGGGCGAGGAGATCGCGTTCCTCCATCGTCTGGAGCTGGCGGATATGGGTGATGCCGTCCTTCGCCAGCTTGGCCTGCAGGCTCTTGCCGACGCCCCAGATGAGGCCAACCGGCTGCTCGGCGAGGAAGTCGACCGCCTCCGCCCGGCCGATCACGGCAAAGCCCCGCGGCTTGTCGAGGTCCGAGGCCACCTTGGCGAGGAACTTGTTGTAGGACAGGCCGATCGACGCGGTGACGCCGACTTCCTCCTCGATACGCTTGACGAGCCTTGCCAGGACGGCCGCGGCCGGCGCCTTGTGCAGCCGGTGCGTCCCGGTCAGATCGAGGAAGGCCTCGTCGATCGACAGCGGTTCCACCACGGGTGTGATGTCCCGCATCATCTCGCGGATCTGGCGTCCGGCGGCCGCATATTTCTTCATGTCCGGGCGGATGACCGTCGCGTCGGGGCAGGCCTTCAGCGCCTTGAACATCGGCATGGCCGAGCGGACACCGCGAATGCGCGCCACGTAGCAGGCAGCGGAGACGACACCCCGCCGGCCGCCGCCAACGATGACCGGCTTGTCGGCCAGGCTCGGATCGTCTCGCTTCTCGACGCTCGCATAGAAGGCGTCGCAGTCGATATGCGCGATGGTCAGGTCGAGCAGTTCGGGATGGGAGATGAGGCGCCGCGATCCGCACCTGGGGCAACGCCCCGGCGGGTTTTCGTCCTCAAGCGGCTCGATGCAGTCCCGGCACAGGCTGGGCATCAGTCATGTCCTCTCCCCGGCGCGCTCGGGGGCGTTTCGGGGGACGCCGTCTCGTCGCGCCACAACCAGGCCGCGCCGCGAACCCCGCTATCGTCGCCATGGGCGTGACGCCGGATCAGCGTATCGACCCGGTCGGAGAAAATGAAGCGCCTCCAAGCCTCCTCGACCCGCCCGGCGAGGTCGGGCAGGTTGGAGACGCCGCCGCCCAGAACGATAACGCCCGGATCGAGCAGGTTGACGACGGTTCCGAGGGCGCGGGCGAGCTGATCGACATACATGCCGATCGCCTGCCGCGCGATGGGGTCGCCGGCCGCGGCCCGCGCCCCGATTGCCGCCCCGTCGCTCGCCGCCCCGTCGCTCGCCGCGCCGCCCAGGGCGCGAGCGGTCCGTGCAAGGCCGGGGCCGGAGAGATAGGTCTCAATGCAATCGCGCCGACCGCACCAGCAAACCCGGCCGCCGGTTTCATCCGTCGGTGGCTCCGGCAGCGGGTTGTGGCCCCATTCGCCGGCGATGGCGTTGGGGCCGGTCAGAAGCCGGCCGCCCACCGCGACGCCGCCGCCGACGCCAGTGCCCAGGATGACGCCGAAGACCACGGGCTGTCCTGTCCCCGCGCCGTCTATCGCCTCGGACAAGGTGAAACAGTCGGCATCGTTCGCCAATCGCACGGGTCGCTTCAGGGCCGCGGCGAGGTCCCGGTCGAGGGGACGGCCGTTGAGCCATGTCGAGTTCGCATTCTTCACGAGGCCGGTGGCGGGAGAGATCGTGCCCGGAATGCCGATACCGACCGTTGCCGCCGCCCCGAGAGATTCCTCTTCCCGACGAACGGCTTCGGCAATCGCGCGGACCGTAGCGCCATAGTCGCCGGCCGGTGTCGCCCAGCGGCGATACGCCAATTGCCGGCCGCCGGCCGACAGGGCGGCGAGCGATGTCTTGGTGCCGCCAAGGTCGATGCCGATCCGCAGGGCGCTCATGGTGCCGCTTGTCGCCGACAGCGACGCGGAGATGAGGGAGATAATCTTTTGTTAACTTCGGTGGAACCGGTCATACTGTCGGGCGTTCGTGCCGTAATCTGCTGATCGATTGGCGCAAAGAATGCTATTGGACAAGACGGCGCCTGCGGAATGCGCGAGCCTCCGGCATTCGTGCCGCCGGGGATTAGGAACGTTTTCATCCCAATAGATCGCACGCGACTGGAATGCCCAAGAACGTTCTCATTGTCGAAGACAACGACCTGAACATGAAGCTGTTTCGCGACCTTCTGGAAGCGCACGGCTATACGACGCTCGAAGCGCGGGACGGCATCGAGGGCCTCAGGCTCGCGCGCGAGAACGTTCCGGATCTTATCCTCATGGATATTCAGCTGCCGGAGGTTTCGGGACTGGAGGTCGCCAAGTGGATGAAAGAGGACGAGACCCTGCGCCGCATTCCCATCGTCGCGGTTACCGCCTTTGCCATGAAGGGCGATGAGGACAAGATCCGCCAGGGTGGCTGCGAGGCCTATCTCGCGAAACCCATCTCGCTGACGACTTTCTTGGAAACGGTCGAGCGCTATCTCGCCTGAGAAACGCGCGGCGCGGGCCGTCCGGAAGCCAAAGATCCGCCATTATTCGCTGGCTGACTCGCAGCCGCCCGGCATGCCCGCGGCGGGCCATTTGGCATTGGCACGGCTTATGGACAGACCCTCGTAAATATGTCCATATGCGGCCGCGTCCGCGCGGCGAAAATGTGTCCTTCCGGAACAAGCGGAACGGGCGCAAACGGAGAGACGGAGGAGAACATCGTGACCCATTTCCCCTCGAGGAAATTCGTCATTTCAAAGACTGGCCTGGCGGCCATGCTGGCGGCGGGGAGCTTGCTCGCCTTCTCGGCGCCGGCCCAGGCGCAGAAAAAGAGCTGCGCTTTCACCCGGGCGACCGTGCTGACCCAGCCGGCCGGACCCGATGCGAACAAGCCGCTGCCGGCGGAACCCTTCGACATCAAGTCGATCCCCGCGCCGCCGATCGACAATTTCGAGGCCTATGCCGCCCATATGCAGAAATGGCGCGGCGACGAGATGAAGTTCCTTGTCCAGCGCTGGGGCCGCTATCAGGCCATGGTCCGGAATAACGACCTGCGCAACGACAAGGAAAAGCGCGCCTTCCTTCTGACGGCGCGGGAGCAGTTCGCCCGGTCGAACAATCCGAACCGGGTCTACGCCCACGCCTTCCTCGCGATCGGCTGCGGCGTCACCATCTCCGGCCCGCACATCGTCGGACGCATGACGACCGAACTGGACGTTAAGCCCGGCGACAAGGTGCTCGAGATCGGCACCGGTTCCGGCTACCAGTCGTCGATCCTGTCCTACCTGACCGACAAGGTCTACACGATCGAAATCATCCCGCCGCTCGCCAAGGTGACCGACGCGATCTACACGCGCCTCGCCCACGGCAAGTTCCCGGAGACGCGCAACATCAAACGCAAGACCTCGGACGGCGA
>CAYGKX010000066.1:0-2605 GCA_964350225.1 uncultured Rhodospirillaceae bacterium
CCCGCGGCCACCGCGGGACGCCCGGCCAGGCACATCGGTACGTCGGCGCCGAGCCCCAGGGCGAGACGGGCACGCGCAGGCGCCGCCATCTCGACCCCCCAGGCACGCGCAAGCAGCCGCATGGCGGCGGCCGCGTCGGCCGAGCCGCCGCCGATGCCCGAAGCGACCGGCAGACGCTTTGTCAGGGTCAATCGGCCGGACGGCTCCCGCCCGGCCTCCGCGGCGAGGGCCCGGGCCGCCCGCAGGACCAGATTGTCGGGCTCCGCCGCCAAACCGCCAGCTTCGGGACCCGTCAAGTCCAGGCTCAGGTCCTCCGATGGTTCATAGCCCAGCTCGTCGCAAATGTCGGCGAAGACAACGAGCGACGATAGGAGGTGGTAACCGTCATCCTGGCGGCCCGTCACATGCAGGCACAGGTTGATCTTCGCAGGTGCCGCTTCCGACAGCGTCCCGAACGGTAAATCGACCACGGCCCGTTTCCCTACGGGACCGACGCTATTCGGTGCCGTCCTTCCTGGGCGGATCCTTTTCGGCCGGGCCCTTGTTCGGCCCGTCCTTCTTTGGCCCGTCCTTCTTTGGCCCGTCCTGTCCGGCCTTGTCTTTCTCGACCACCGGCTTGAACGGCGGCATGCCGTTCTTCAACTTGTCTTTGATCTTCGCGATCTGGTCCTTCTCCGGATCGAGCGACAATGCGCGCTGCCACTGAAAGCGCGCCTCGTCGTGCCGGCCCAACCGCCAGTAGCAGTCCCCCAGATGGTCGTTGAGGGTCGGATCCGCCGGCTCTTCGGCGACCGCCCGCTCGAGCTGGACCACCGCCTCCTGAAAGCGGCCGAGGCGATAGAGCACCCAGCCCAGGCTGTCGATGATGAAACCGTCTTCCGGGCGCTCGCGCACGGCGCGGACCAGCATTTCCTCGGCCTGCTTCAGATGCTCGCCCCGCTCGACCCAGGAATAGGCGAGATAGTTCAGAAGGCTCGGGTCGTTCGGCCGGAAGGAGAGGGCCTTCTTGAGGTCCGCCTCCGCCTGCGGCCAGCGCTTCGTGCGCTCGTAGGCGATGCCCCGGACATAGAGCAGGTTCCAGTGCTGCGCCTCGATCTTCGGCACCCGCTTGACCGCGCGCTCATAGGCCTGAAGCGCCTTCTCATACTCCGATCGCGCCCGGTACATGTTGCCGAGGAGCTGGAGGATCCGCCAGGCATCCGGCCGTTCCTTCGCCATCCGCTCGATCAGCGCCGCGGCCTCGTCGTCGCGCTTGATCGTGATGAGGGAAACGGCCATCGACTGGCGTGCGGCCCAGGACAACAGCGCCTCCTTCGGCGCTTTCTCGTAGGCCCGGATGGCATCGGCGTGACGGCCATCCTCCTGAAGGATATTACCCAGGGAATAGAGGGTCGCGGCGTTGTCTGGGCGCAATAGCTGCGACATCCGCGCGTAGAAGATCGCCTGACGACCATAGGCTTCCTGCTGGAGCGCCACGGCCAGATTGCTCAGGAACTCGCCGTAACCGTCGGTCGCGCTGGCCACGATCGGCGGCAAGGTACGTCCGGCCTCGATCCGGTCGATTGCGAGCTTGACGTTATAGGCCGCCTTGTTCTCGCGATAGAAATCCTTCAGAAGCTTGAGCGCGCCTTGCGGGTCATCGTTTCGCGTTCGAAAGGACGCCGCCGCCATGACCAGCCGGGTAGAGGGCAGGAGCGTCGCCTTCAGCGCGGCATCGTAGGCGGCCTTGGCGCCGTCGGTATCCTTCAGGACGTCGAGGATCAGCGCCTTGTGGAGGTCGTAGAAGGGCCGAAACCCGCGCTGGTCCTCGATCGGCTTGAGCGCCGCAAGCGCCGCTTCCTTGTCGCCGCGCCCGGCCGCGATCCAGGCGAGGATCACAGGCTTCATCAGGCGGTTGACGCCGGTGTCGCGCAGCTTGTCGACATGCAGCTGGGCCGTCTTGAAGTCGCCCTTCTTCACCGCGACAACCGACAGCATGAAATTGGCCGGCCCCTGATCGGGCTTCCGTTTGACGATTTCCGCCGCCAGCGGCCCCGCCGCCTCGAACTCCCCGGCCATGACGAGCGCGACAAAAGTCTGGTTCAGAAGTCGGTCGCTCGCCTTGTTGGCGTCGAACGCGCGGGCGAGATATTGCGCGGCCGTCTCGCTTTGCTTGTCCCGTTCCGCCTGTCGGCCGGCGAGATAGGCACCGAGGCCGTCAGGCACCGGGTCGGCCGCCGCGACGGCGCCCGCCAGGGACAGGGTGACGGCGGCGAGCGCCGAGGTGGCGATAAGCGGGCGAAGGATATGTCGCACGTAAAACCGTCTCACATGTTGGGATAGTTCGGACCGCCGCCGCCTTCGGGCGTCACCCAGGTGATGTTCTGCGTCGGATCCTTGATGTCGCAGGTCTTGCAGTGCACGCAGTTCTGCGCGTTGATCTGGAGGCGCGGGTTCGACCCGTCGTCGTCCCGCACGATTTCATATACGCCCGCCGGACAATATCTTTGCTCCGGCGCGTCGTAATTCTTCAGGTTCACCTCGATCGCGACCGATGGGTCGGTCAGCTTGAGATGCGCCGGCTGGTTCTCCTCGTGGTTGGTTGCCGAGAAGGAGCCGTTGGTCA
>CAYGKX010000066.1:2615-13495 GCA_964350225.1 uncultured Rhodospirillaceae bacterium
ATGACGCCATCGGGCTTCGGATAGTCGATCGGGCTGTAGTTGCCCTTCGGCTCGATCGTCTCGTGGTCCGCCTTCTTGACATGCAGGGTCCAGGGTGCCCGGCCGCCGAACAGCCTCTGGTCGATGCCGAAGAGGAACGCGCCTGTCTTGAGGCCCTTCTTCATGAGCGGCTTGAAGTTCCGGGCCTTGTGAAGTTCGTCGCGCACCCAGCTGGCATCGAAGGCCGTGGGATAGGCGTCGACAACGTCCCGCGCCCGGTCCGCCCCGATGGCACCGAAGATCGCCTCCGCCGCGAGCATGCCGGATTTCATCGAGGTGTGGGTGCCCTTGATGCGCGGCGCGTTCAGGACGCCCGCATCGTCCCCCACCAGGACGCCGCCCGGGAAGGCCAACTTCGGCAGCGCCTGCAGGCCGCCGGCATAGATCGCCCGCGCGCCATAGGCGATGCGCTTGCCACCTTCGAGGAAGGGCTTGATCTTCGGGTGCAGCTTGTAGCGCTGGAACTCCCGGTAGGGGTCGAGATAGGGATTCTTGTAGTCCAGGCCGACGACGAAGCCGAGCGACACGTGGTTGTCGTCGAAGTGATACATGAAAGAGCCGCCATAGGTGGACGGCTCCAGCGGCCAGCCGGCCGTGTGGACGACCAGGCCCTTCTCGTGCTTGTCCGGGTCGATCTCCCAGAGTTCCTTCAGGCCGATGCCGTAGGACGGCGGGTCGCTCGCATCGCGCAGGCCGAATTTCCGGGCAAGCTGCTTGCCGAGATTGCCCCGGCAACCTTCGGCGAAGACGGTGTATTTCGCATGCAGCTCGATGCCCGGCTCGTAGCGGTCGGACTTCTCGCCGTCCTTGTCGATGCCCATGTCGCCGGTGGCGACGCCTTTCACCGCGCCCGTTTCGTCATAGACGATCTCGGCGGCGGCGAAACCCGGGAAGATTTCCACCTCCATCGCCTCGGCCTGTTCGGCCAGCCAGCGGCACAGGTTGCCAAGGCTGATGATGTAGTTGCCGTGGTTCTTGAAGCAGCCGGGCAGGAGGAGGTTCGGCACCTTCGTGCCGCCGCCCTCCGACAGGAAGAAGAAACGGTCTTCCTTGACCTCGGTATTCAGGGGCGCGCCCAGTTCCTTCCAGTCGGGCAGAAGCTCGTTCAGCGCCCTCGGGTCGAGGACCGCGCCGGACAGAATATGGGCGCCGACTTCGGATCCCTTCTCCAGGACGCAGACCGCGAGGTCGCCGCCTTTCTCCTGGGCAAGCTGTTTGAGCCGGATCGCCGTCGCCAGACCGGAGGGACCGGCGCCGACGATCACAACGTCATATTCCATCGATTCGCGCTCGACAGGCGCGTCTGTGTCACTCATGGTCGGGCCCGTCTTCTTATCGTTTCCCGTCGCGATGCGGGGACACGTCGCCCGACACTGTGGTTAAATTTTGGGGCAACGGATAACGCACCGGTTGCGTAAAGACTCTCGTGTCCTAGAACATAGGCGTTCTCTCGGGGAGAGAAATAGCCCTTTTAGATAATGGACGCCATGGCCGAGGCCGGAAATTTGGTGGAAGCCAGGGGATTGGTGGAAGTGTTGAGCTGGCAGGTCGAGGCCGGCGCAGACATGGCGATCGGAGACACTCCGGTCGACCGTTACGCGCGCGCGGCCGCCGCCAAGGCGGCGATCGAGGCGCGCGATGCCGCGCGTCCGCCCGCGGCCCCCGGCTCCCCGCCCCCGCCCCAACGGAGAGCCGACGCGGTCTACCGTCCCGACGCGACGCCGGCGCGGGCGCTGGTTGCCGATTCCGAGGATGTTGCGGACGCCCGCCGGCAGGCGGCCGCCTGCGACGATCTCGACGCCCTGAAGGCGGCGGTCGAAGCCTTCGAGGGGTGCGCCCTCAAGAAGACCGCGATGAATACCGTCTTCGCCGACGGCACCCCGGGCAACGCGATGTTCCTGGGCGAGGCGCCCGGCGCAGACGAGGACCGGCAGGGCCTGCCCTTCGTCGGCGTATCCGGCCAGTTGCTGGACCGGATGATCGAGACGATCGGACTGCGCCGCACGGATAACGCCTACATCTCGAACATCCTGTTCTGGCGCCCGCCCGGCAACCGGGACCCGTCGTCGAACGAGATCGAACTGTGCCGCCCCTTCGTCGAGCGGCATGTCGAGTTGGCCCGGCCCAGGGTGCTGGTGTTCCTCGGCGGCCCGTCGGCCAAGACGATGCTCGGCCGGACGGAAGGCATCACCCGCCTTCGGGGGCGCTGGTTCGACTATCGCACGAAAGCCATGGAGGAGCGCGGCGACCCGCCGGTTCCGGCCATGGCCCTGTTTCATCCCGCCTACCTCCTGCGCTCGCCCATCCACAAGCGCGAAGCCTGGAGAGATCTATTGTCCATCAAGGCGAAGCTCACCGAGTTGACCGCTTGAACCCTCGGCGCCGCACAAGACGGCGCGCAAACAGGTGATCGAATGGGAAGTCGACAGAAAGCCTTGTTCGCCACGGCCATGGCCGTGCTCCTGCTGGCGCCGGCATCCGCGGCCCGTGCCGACGGTCTGCGGATCGTCCTTCAGTTCGCCGAATCCATGATGGGCATGGATTTCGAGACATCGAGCGAAGACATCCGGAAACGGAAGGCGGACAAACGGAAGGAGAGCAAGAAGACTCGCCAGTCGGCGGGGACGGATACGACCGTCCCGCCCGGGACGAAGACGGACAGGCCGGCATCGGTGCCTGCCCCCACCCTGCCGACACCACTCTCCACCGCCGATGCGGCGCGATATCTGCGCATCTTCGCCTTACAGGACGAAGCAAAATGGACGGAGGCCGACAAGCTCATCGGGGAGATCGAGAACAAGATCCTGATGGGCTATGTGCTCCGCCAGCGATATCTCAATCCCTGCTGTTACCGGTCGAAATACAAGGAGCTGAAGGCCTGGATGGCCTCCTATGGCGACCATCCGGGCGCCGAGGACATCTACAAGCTCGCGCGCAAGCGGAAGCCGCGGAAGGCCGCCGCCCCGCGTTCGCCCTGGGGCGTGGTCTCGCCCCAGCGCTTCTGGTCCCCCTGGACGCCGGAGGTGCTGCCCCGCCCCCGCCTGTCGCGCCGGCAGGCCCGCGAAGCCCGTGCCATCGTCAGACGATTCGACCGGTATGTGAAACGCGACTACCTGAAGAACGCGCGAAAATGGATCGGCCGGAAGCGGGCCGAGCGCCTGCTGGGCGCGGCACGGATCGACCAGATGCGGACCCTGATCGCCAAACGCTACCTGCAGCTGGGCAAGTTCGAGACCGCCTACGATGTGGCCGATCCGGCGGCGAAGCGGTCGGGCAGGTATGTCCAGGAAGCGCGATGGATCGCCGGGCTCGCCGCCTGGGCGCTGAAGAAATACGGCCCGGCGGCGGATCACTTCGTGCATGTCGCCACTGCCCGGGGCGAGAATGACTGGTTCGTTTCCGGCGGGGCCTATTGGGCGGCGCGTGCCTATGCCGCCGACGGCAAGCCCGACAGCGCGAAGCAATGGCTGGAGAGGGCCGCCACATTCTCCCGGACCTTCTATGGCGTGCTGGCCCGCCACAAGCTGGGCCTGAAGCACGACTTCGCCTGGACCGTCCCGGCCGGCGACACGGACCATATTGCCCGGATCGCCCGGGCGAAGCAGGGCGAACGCGCCTTCGCGCTGATCCAGATCGGCCGCCTGCCGGAGGCGGGCGAGGAGCTCATGCGCCAGTATTTCCGCAACCGGGAGATCATGGGGGAGACCTATCTCGCGGTCGCCCACCATGCGCGCCTGCCCGGTCTTGCCTACGGCTTGAGCGCCCGTCTGCTTGCCCGGGGCGGCGACAAGCATGACGGCGGCCTCTACCCCATCCCCGCCTGGACGCCGAAGGGCGGCTTCGTCCTGGATCGGCCGATGGTGTATGCCATCATGCGCCAGGAAAGCGCCTTCCGGGCCAACGCGACGAGCCCCGCCGGCGCCCGTGGGCTGATGCAGTTGATGCCGGCGACGGCCAGCTGGATGGCCAAGGACCGGTCCTTGCGTCGGAAGAATGTCGACAAGCTGTACGAGCCGCTCTTCAACATTCACCTGGGCCAGAGCTTCTTTGCCCTGCTCCTGCGCCAGCCGGCCATCTCGAACAACCTGTTCTTCGCGATATCCGCCTATAACGCCGGTGAGGGAAACCTGGCGAAGTGGGAGGTTCGCAGCGATCCGCTTCTCTTCATCGAGGCGATCCACCTGCGCGAAACACGGCTTTATGTCGAGCGGGTGATGTACAATCTCTGGGCCTATCGGATCCGGATGGGCCAGAAACCGGTGTCCCTCGAAGCGCTTGCCAAGGACCAATGGCCGCGCTACGTCGCTCAGGAAGCGAAATAGATACACCCCCTCGGGGTGCTGCGAGCGCCATGACGAAGATCGACGAGACGCGCCCGTTCCTGCCGGTCAACATCGCCGTGTTGACCGTTTCGGACACACGCACCCCTGCCGACGACAAATCGGGCGACACACTGGCCGAGCGGATCGAGGGCGCCGGACATGTCGTGGCGGCCCGAAGGATCGTCCCGGACGACATCGACGCGATCGTTGCCATGCTGAGGACCTGGATTGTGGACCCCGGCATCGACGTGGTGATCGCGACCGGCGGTACCGGGGTCACCGGGCGGGACGTTACGCCCGAAGCCTTCATGAGTGTCTACGATAAGGAGATCGCGGGCTTCGGCGAGCTCTTCCGGTGGATCAGCTACCAGAAGATCAAGACTTCCACGATCCAGAGCCGTGCGACGGCGGGCGTCGCGGGCGGCACCTATCTTTTCGCGCTGCCCGGCTCCCCCGGCGCCTGCCGGGACGGATGGGACGAAATCCTCCAGTACCAGTTGGATAACCGCTATCGCCCCTGCAATTTCGTCGAACTCATGCCGCGCCTGAGGGAGGGCGGCGCGTGATCCGGCGAGCGGCGGCCGGGATTGCGGCGCTGGTCCTGGTCGCGGGCGTACTGACCGCCGCCGCGCCGCCCGCCGCCAGGGCCAACGACGAACTGGAGACGACGCTCCTCATCCGCCAGTTCGAGGCCATCGCCTTTTCGGCGGAATTCGGCGGCAAGCACCGGCGCGGGCGCATCGTCAAGTGGGACGGGCCGATCCGGGTCCGGGTACGGGGCTACAACGCGATCAAATATGTCGCGGAGGTCCAGGCCCAGCTGCGCGAGCTGTCGCGCCTGTCCGGCCTGACGATCGAACTGGTCAACTGGTCGAACGCGGCCGCCCCGCCGAATCTGGATATCAATTTCACAACGACCGCGGGCAGCAGCCGCTTCGATCCCTCGGCCCCCTGCCGCACCCTGTTTCACGACCGCGCCTTCGTGATCCAGCGGGTCGAGATCTACATCGCGCCGGACGACGCGGACCAGCGCCGCCACTGCATCGCCGAGGAGCTGACCCAGGCACTCGGCCTGGCAAACGATTCGGTTGTCTTCCGCAATTCCATCTTCAACGACGACAGCCGGCAGCAGGTGCTCGCCCCCTGGGACAGCCTGATGATCCGTATCCTGTACGACCCACGGATCCGGCCGGGCATGACGAAGGTCCAGGCGCTTCCCATCGCCCGTGAGGTCGTCTCCGACCTCCTGCGGCGCTATGCCTTGCGCCGGAGCGGCGGGACGCCACCGGCCCGCAGGTGACCCTCCCGCCATCGCATGTAGGCGCCACCGTCGTCGACATCCTCCAGCGTTTCAACCAATCCATAGCGAAGACTCGGAGGCAGCGCGGCGATCGTGTCTTCCAGAGTGTAGGGGCTGGACCACCGGACGTTCGAAAAGACATCGGGGCTCGCCGGGGACCGTCTCAGCCCGACCAGCCAGTAGCCGCCGTCGCGGGCCGGGCCGAAGACGCAATCCCGGCTGCCCAGGATATGGAAGGCGTCCTCGATATGGCGCGGCGCAACCTCCGGAATGTCGCCGCCGATCAGCACCGCCGGACCCGGCGGCATCGTGGCGAGCGCCCGGCGCATGCGTGCGCCGATATCCCCCGTCCCCTGGCCGATGACGGAGACGGTTTGGCCGAGCCGCCGGCTCCAGCCGGCCATCCGGTGCGCCGATGCGTCCGGCGTGACGGCCAGCCAGGTATGCCAGGGTCCCGGGGCGAGGCGCCGGACCAGCGATGAAAGGGTCGCCTCATAGAAGCGCAACGCCTCGATCGCGCCGACGTCGCGGGCCAGCCGGCGCTTGACCCGGCCAAGGCGCGGTTCCTTGACGAACAGGATCAGATGCCGGCGGCGCGACGTCATCCGTAGAGCCGCCGGAGGAGGGCCGTCGGCAGGCCCATGAAATAGAGGATGAGGAGCGTCACGTTGCGGACGGGCCGTCGCGTATAGCCGTCCCGCCGATATCGTTCGGCCGAGGTAATCGCGTCGGCGGCGAGCGGGACGAGCCGCCTGGGCCCTAGCCGGGCAGACAGGTTCACATCCTCCATAAGGTCGATCGGCCGCCAGCCGCCCACCGCATCGAGCAGGCAGCGATGGATCAGGAGGCCCTGGTCTCCATAGGGCAGCGCAAGCCGGCGGCAGCGCCAGGCGACCAGCCGTTCCACACGCCGGGCGCGCGGGTCGTCGTCGTCCAGCGCGAACCGGAAATAGCCGGCGAGACGGATGTTCGCGGCGTCGGCGAGATGATCGGCGACCGCCTGCGCCCACCCGGCCGAGAGCCGCGTGTCGGCATGCAGCAACAGCAGCCAATCCGCACGCGCCGCGGCAATACCGGAGGCGATCTGGCGTCCGCGACCTTTGGGGGACGGGATAACCCTGGCCCCGCGCGCAGCGGCGACCCTTGCCGTGTCGTCGGTGGAACCCCCGTCCACGACCAGGACCTCCTTTCCGGGCGATGCCGTCCGCAGGGAGGCGAGGGTCGCCGGCAGCGCCCGCGCCGCGTTCAGCGCGGGAATAACGACGCTGAGTGCCGGGGGTGTTTGAAGGCTCGCGGATGACGATTTCGGGTCGTGCACGGGTCGACGGGGAAGACCGTTGTTTCGGAAGGCGCACTCGCGCATACCCTAGGCCATGACCCCGCCCGCCGACAGACATTCCGACCCCGCCGACGCCGCGCGCCTGTCCCGTCTCGCCGAGATCGCCGCGGCCCTGCCGGGCGCCCTTGCCGGAGAGCCGGCCTTGGCGGACCTGGCCGACTGTCTGCCGATCCCGCTGCATGTCGGCGGCATCGCGCACGACCATCTGCGGCTGGACGGTGTGGTCCGCGACGGGCATCGGATCGTCGCCCGGGTGCCGCGGCTGAGCCAGTGGCGCCAGGGGCCGGAGGAACAGCTGGCCTACGAGGCCGCTGCCTTCGCCCGGTCCGCGCCGTCCGGCGTGACGCCGCGCTATGTGGGGCACCTGTCGCCATCGGTGCTGCCCCCGAACGGCGCGCTGCTTGTCGAATATGTCCCCGGACGCAAGGTACGGCTGCCGGGCGACCTGCCGGCCCTCGCACGCTGCCTGGCCGCCCTGCATCGTGAACAGGTGCCACCCGAGACAGCCCGCCCGCCGCTGCGCACCCAGGCCCGTCCCGCCGCCGAGACGCTGGCGGTCGTCGAGGAACAGGCGGCCTTTATCGCGGACATCGACCTCGCGCCGGAGAGCCGGCGGCAGGTCGAGGCGGAGCGCGCCGCCCTGCGCCGGATCGCCGCCGAGGCGGAGCGCTGGCCGCCGGTCATCGCGCTGGTCGGCACGGACACCCATCCCGGCAACTACCTGATCCGGGACGGCGGGCAGGCAATCTTCGTCGACCTGGAAAAGGCGATGTACGGGATGCCGGCGATCGACCTCGCCCATGCGACCCTCTACACCTCGACCCGATGGGATCCGGACTGTGCCGCTTCGCTGGCCCCGTCGGACATCGACGGGTTCTACCGGCACTACCTGGACGAAGTCGGCGCGGCCAGAGCGCGGCAACTGGAACCCTGGCTTCTGCCCATGCGGCGGCTGACCTGGATGCGCACCCTGACCTGGTGCATCCGCTGGCGCGCCCTGTCCTCGCGCGACCCGGCCTGGTCGCCGGACCGCATGCCGGGTGCCGTTCGCGCCCATACGGAGGCGACCGTCGCGGACTATCTCGACCCCGACACCATCGGTCGCATTCGCGCCGAATGGGCTTGATCGCCATTTGTTCTTTTTGTTCTTGTTTTGATCTATATTTCGCATTATGTTCCAATCATGGAACGGTCCCGCGCCCGCCACTCGTCGCAGCAGACCGCCCTTCCCCCGACCCGGGCGGACAGGACGAGCGATCGCGGGGCCGTTCGGAACCGGAATACCGACCGCGCCGCCGGCACGCCCCGTCAGACCGCCTCCGCTGGTGAGGATATGTCGATTGGCGACCGCGCGGCACCGGGCACGCTCCCCCGCGGCCCGGCGCCAGGGGCCACCTCCGGCCCCCGCCCCCAAAAGGCCAAGGCGAAGGCGCTCCCCCTCGCCTTCCGGGACGCTTCCTCCCACGTCCCGGATCGAGAGCCGAACCCGGGGCCGATCCGGAAACCCGAAAAGTGGCCCGCCAAAGGCCGCGGCGCGGTCGGCAATCCGACGGGACGGTTCGAAAAGACCCGGACTGAGGTCTTCGACGATGGCTGGACCCCGGCGGACGACGACGATTTCGTGCCGCCGATTCTGCGAACGCAGGTCACGGAGGAACGGGCGAAATCCATCGTCACGCGCAATACGTCGCCCGACGTTCCCTTCGACAAGTCGGTGAACGCCTATCGCGGCTGCGAACATGGCTGCATCTACTGCTTCGCCCGGCCGTCCCATGCCTTCATGGGGCTGTCTCCGGGACTGGATTTCGAATCCCGCCTGTTCGCCAAGCCGGACGCGCCGGCGCTTCTGGAAACGGAACTGAGCCACCCGTCCTACCGTTGCGAGGTGATCGCGATGGGGACGAACACAGACCCCTATCAGCCGATCGAGCGGACCCGGAAGATCACGCGCGGCCTTCTGGAAGTGCTGAGCGCCTTCAACAACCCCACTGGTATCGTCACCAAGTCCGCCCTCATCGCGCGGGACATCGACATTCTCGGCGACATGGCCGCACGCAATCTGGTGACCGTCGGGATTTCCGTGACGACCCTGGACCGTCGCCTGGCCCGTCGGATGGAGCCGCGGGCGGCGACGCCGGCCAAGCGGCTCGCGACGATCCGGAGCCTGTCCGAAGCCGGCATCCCGGTGCGTGTCATGATGTCGCCGGTCGTCCCCGGCCTGACGGATACAGAGCTGGAGGACATCCTCGAGGCCGCGCGCGACGCCGGCGCGATCTCCGCGAGTTTCCTCATGCTGCGCCTGCCGCTGGAGGTGAAGGATCTCTTCTCCGACTGGCTCGATACCCATGTGCCGAAGCGGGCGAAGCACGTCCTGAACCTGATCCGTGACATGCGGGACGGGAAGCTGAACGACCCCAATTTCGGCACCCGCTTCACGGGCAGCGGTCCCTATGCCCGGATGATCGAACGCCGGTTCACGGTCGCGACCCGCAAGCTCGGCCTCGCCCGCCAGATGGCGCCGCTCGACACGACCCGTTTCGGGGTCCCAGGACGGGGAACCCAGCTTTCCCTGTTCGGCTGACACCCGGGCACGCCCGAGGGGTGGCAGGGGGATATCCTGCCAAATCGATGACCGGCCACAGGCGCGCCTCCGTCCCAGTTGGACAAGCTTCAACTGGATCCCCAGGCGCTAACGGCTGATGACCGGCGGCGGGCGCATGCTAGACTTGCTTTACCATGAGCGAAGTCCATGCCGAGCTGCTGAACCTCGTCGTCGTCCTGATGGCGGCCCTTGCCGGCGGCATCCTGATGTCTCGTGTGCGCCAGCCGGCGATCGTCGGCTATATCCTCGCGGGGGTCATCCTCGGCCCTTCCGGGTTCGGCCTCGTGCAGGACCGGGGAAACGTCGAGACATTGGCGGAGCTCGGCGTCCTGATGCTCCTGTTTCTCGTCGGTATGGAGCTGAGCCTGCGCGGCTTTCGCGCGGTCTGGAAAGTCGCGCTGGGCGCCGCGGTTCTGCAGGCGATCGCCGGCGTCGGCCTCATGTATCTCTTCGGACTGGCACTTGGCTGGTCGCCGGCGACGGCGGTGGTCCTCGGCTTCGTCGTGGCGCTGAGCAGCACCGCCGTCGTGGTCAAGATGCTGGAGCAGATCAACATCCTGCGACAGCCGGCCGGGCAGCTCACCATCGGTATCCTGATCGCCCAGGATCTGATGGTCGTGCCGATGATGCTGACGCTGGGCATTCTGGCGGACGGCAGGTTCGATCCCTGGGCCATCGTCAAGATCGTCGGCTCTGTCGGCGTCCTCGTCGCGATGATCCTTTATCTCAGCCGGCGCAAGCGGCTGGTGCTGCCCTTCGCCCGGATCATCGGAGGCAGCCCCGAACTGGAGGCGTTGGCCGGGCTCGCATTCTGCTTCGGCGCGGCGACGCTGACCGGCCTGCTGGGCCTGTCGCCCGTGCTCGGCGCCTTTTTGGGCGGCATCGTCATCGGCAACAGTACCGCCCGCCCGCGCATGATCCGCGCGACGCTGCCGATCCAGGGCGTCCTCCTGATGGTCTTCTTCCTGTCGATCGGCCTCTTGATCGACCTGAAGTTCATCTGGGAGAATCTCGGGACCGTCGTCCTGCTTCTTTTCGTCATTGCCGTGGTCAAGACGGCGCTTAACATCGGCATCCTCCATCTCCTGCGCGAGCCCTGGCCCCACGCATTCATCGCCGGCGTGATGCTGGCGCAGATCGGCGAGTTCTCTCTCGTCCTGGGTCAGACAGCCACGGCGCACGGCCTCATCACCCGGGAACTACACCAACTCATCATCGCGTCCGTGGCCTTCTCGCTCCTGATCTCTCCCATATGGTTGTCGACCGCGCGTCGGCTGC
>CAYGKX010000067.1:0-7689 GCA_964350225.1 uncultured Rhodospirillaceae bacterium
GCCCGATGCGCACCTGATCCTTGCCGGCTACCGCGCCGTCCGCTGTTTCGGTGCAAGTATCGGCGGCGCTGTCGCACATCAGGAGGTTCTCGCGCTCGACGCCGAGCGCGCCGTCTCGGTCGTCGGACGGCCGATCCGGTCCTACAGCGCCGCCGAAGAGGTGCCGGCAGAAGCGCTCGCCGCTTTCGACGGCGATCTCGCCCGCCATCGCTCCGCCGCGACCCGGATCGTGTGCGCCTTTGGCGCCGAGCATCCCGACGACAGCGCCGGTGGCCGGCAACTCGCGCGGGACCTCGGGGGCGAAGCCGTTGCGGTGCCGGGGGTCAGCGTTCACACGCTGCTCAATGAAATGCTCAAGGCCGGCCGGCTCAACCGCTTCCTGGACGATCTGCTGTCGGGCGATCGCGCGGCCGCGTGAGCCCGCCCCTGCCGGGTCAGTCCGCGCCTTCGACCTGAAGAACGTCCTGCTCGTGGCTTTCCAGCACAAGCGCGGTCAGGGTGCCGGACGTGAAGGCGCCCGTGTCGACGCCGATCCGGTTGCCGCGGAATTCAGGCTCCCAGGTGATGGTATGTCCGTGGACGATCACCTTGCCGTGGTTTGCCCGGCTGTCGAGAAATTCCTCGCGAATCCACAACATGTCCTCGTCCGACTGGTTCTCCAGCGGGATGCCTGGACGGATGCCGGCATGGACAAACAGGTAGTCGCCTTCCTGATGGGTGAAGGCCAGTTTCTTGTAAAAGTCCAGGTGCCTATCGGGCAGGGCCGCCTTGAACGTTTCCTGAAGGGTCAGGAGTTCGGCCATCCCAAATCCGTGGGCGAAGTCGACCTCCACGCCGTAGGAGGCCAGGGTGGACGCACCGCCATTGAAGATCCACCCGGGGCCGATTTCCGGATCGTCGAGAAACTCGAGAAGGAAATCCTCGTGATTTCCCATCAGGAAGTGGCTCTCGAAACCGTCCAGCGGCTTGTCGAGAAGAAGATCCACCACACCCTTCGAATCGGGGCCCCGGTCGACGTAATCGCCCAGATAGACGACGACGCGCCGGTCCGCCTCCGCATTCGCGGCGTCGCGCAGGATTTCCGCATGCATCTTGTCGAGCAGGTCCGCGCAGCCATGGACGTCGCCTACGGCGTAGACCAGTGTGCCCTGGGGCACTCGCGGCGGAGTCAGCTCAAGCGCAACCGCTTCAGATTCGCTTGCCATGACCGCCTTTATTACTGAAGCCGGCGGAACTTTACCAGTCCGGTCATGCCGTTCGGGAGGCCGTATCCGCCGCCCAGGCGGCCCGGCCGCCACGGTTGTCGAGCCAGTTGGCGAGCGCTGAGACGACCCGCCGGTCGAAGGCTGCGCCGGCCTCGGCTTGCAGCGCTGCGACGGCCGCATCGAGATCCATCGCCGGCCGGTGGGCGCGCGGGCTCGCCATGGCGACGAAGGCGTTGGCGACGGCGACGATCCGGGCGAGTTCGGGGATCGCGTCTCCGGCCAGGCCCGCCGCTCCGCCGCCGTCCCACCGTTCGCGCACGGCCTCCAGCGCCTCGACCACGGGGGCATCGAATTCGACCCCTGACAAAAGTGCTGGCCCCTGGTCGATGGCGTCGCGGACCCGTTCCAGTTCGTCGGCGGACAGCGGCCCGGGCTTGGTCAGCAGGTCGGTCGGAACCAGGAGCTTGCCGATATTTGTCAGGCTGCCGGCCGTCGCCGTCGCCTCGACCTGATTATCCGGCAGTCCCATTTCCCGGGCGATGGCCTCACCGACCCGGGCGACCCGCGCCGACTGGTGCGCCGCGTTGGGGTCGCGCCGGTCGATCAGGGTCAGGATCGTGCGGGTCAGCGCGGCGAGGGTCCTTTCCCGCTTCTCGCGTTCCAGGATCGCGCCGGTGACGTCCTCTTCGACGACCAGCACGCCGGGTCCCTCCCGGCCCGCCGCGACCGGAACGTGCATGGACAGCAGGATCTCCGCCGCTCCGTCTCCGGTCTCGCGCCGCCGCACTTCCCGCGCGGCACTCCCGGTCTCCAGCGCCTGAAGGTTCAGGCGCTGATAGGGGCGCGCGGCGGCGGCGCCGAAGACAGCGGTCAGGGTCTTGCCGGGCATGTCGCCGGGCGCCATCCCCGCGCGGGTCCCCGCAGCGGCATTGGCGAAGCGAAGCCGGCCGGCTTCGTCGGTCATGAAGACCGCCGCCGGCTGGCTGTCTAGAACGACGCGCAACAGGTCCCGCTGTTCCGCCAACGCGTCCGCCGTTTCCCGGTAGCGGGCGGCGGCGATGGCGGCGCGTCGCGACGCGCCATGGCGCCACAAGGCGGCGACGGCGATGAGCGCGACCGCGAGTGCAAGCAACAGGATGATGAGGAGGCGGTTCAGCCGCGCTTCGGTCGGGCCGAGGGCCTCTGCGCGATCCACCTTGAAGACCAGCACCCAGTTCGTCCCGTCGATCCTTCGGCTGGTCGCAAGCACGGCCCGGCCGCGATAGTCGCGCAGGTCGACGAAGGCGCCAGGCCGGTCCAGCGCCCGGGCGGCGGCTAGTGCCGGCGTGTTTGTCGCGAGCCGCCGGTCGAGCGGGGCGGTGCCGTCGGCGAGCGGAGACAGATAGATCACGACGTCGCCGTCCCGCCGCACCAGGAGGGCCTCGGCGCCCGCCGCCGCGATGCCCGGCGGCTTGAGAAGGGGATAGAGCTGATCCGCGACGGGCTTCACACCCAGGACCGTCGCGATGCGGTCCCCGCCTTGGGGGCCCGTCACCGGTGCGGCGAAGGCGACGGTCGCGAGCCCGCCCGCGCCGGCATAGAGATCGAGCATGGCCACGCGCCCGGCAGGCGCGGAGGCGAGAAACCGGCGCAAACGGGCGTCGAGCGCGGGGGCGTAGTCCGTCGCGGCGAGAATCCTGCGATCGGTGGCGACGATGGCAAGGCCCGCGACCCCCTGGCGGCGCACGTTCGCCGGCACGTTGGCGCCCCGTGCCGGCGCCGTGTAGCCGGTGCGCTCGGCGGTCACGATCAACAGGTTCTTGAGATACTGCGCTTCCGCCGAGGTCGGGTCGGCCGACTGCAGGATCTGGGTGACATAGACCCGGAGGGACAGGTTGCCGGAGAGGGCGGCCAGCTCTGCCCGCTGCTGTTTCAACCAGGTGTCGACGGCGGCGGCGCGCCCGTCGGCCAGGATGCCGAGGCGGACTTGCCAACGATGCATTGCGCGGTCGCGCTCACCGTCGATGAATCGAAAGGCGAAGACGACGGCAAGCGCGAAGGCGACAACGATGAGCATGAGGGTGACGATGGTTCCCCGTCCCAGTCGGGCGCCGCCCGGCGTCCGTTTCCAGTCTCGCGCGCTTGTCCCCTCTCCAGACATCGCCTTCTTTGTCCGTCGCCTGTCCGTACCGACCGTATGGGTCATAGTAATTAGTAACTATTTAATGATAATTCGCCTAGCGTCATAATGAAGAGGAAGGGAAGCGGCCTGCGATGGAGAGGTTTCGGCAAGACGTTCGTCGGGTCCTGCGGGGGGCGGGACGGGCCGTCGCCGTCGGCGCCCTGCTGGCGGCCGTCTGGCTGCCCGCGACCGACGCCGCCGCGATCGGGGCGAGCGGCCTGTTCCGATCCGTCGAGAAGCGGGGCAAGTCCGTCCGGACCTTCAAGAAATGGTACGGGGTACTCGGCCGGATCGAGATCGAACGGGAAATCGAGAACCGTCCCTGCACGGCCCGGGGCTTCAACCGCTGCCACCTGCGCCAGTGGAAGGCCTTCCTCGCGGGGCTGCGCGGCATGGACAGGATGAGCCAGTTGCGTGCCGTCAACCGATTTGCCAACCGCTGGCGCTATGTCGAGGACATCGTCAATTACGGCATCCTCGATTACTGGGCCACCCCACGGCAATTCTTCAATCGCAACGGCGATTGCGAGGACTATGCCATCACCAAATACATGTCGCTGCGATACCTGGGCTGGCCGGTGCAAAGCCTCAGGATCGTGGTCCTGCAGGACGACAATCTGCGGGTGGCACACGCCGTGCTCGCCGCCTATGTCGGCGGCCGCGCCTTTATACTCGACAACCAGATCAAGCAGGTCGTCCACCACAGCCGCATCTGGCACTACCGGCCGATCTATTCCCTCAACGAAACGGCCTGGTGGTTCCACCGGCCGGTCAGATAGGGCCGCGCGGCGCCCAAGACGCTAAAGGTTTCGTTCAACAACGTGTCGCTACGCTTTTCCGTCATCCAGAGTCGGGTGTCGGCAGGCGCGGAGCGTGGGATGGGCGACCGCCTCGCAGAGGCAGTCACGGGACCGGCGGCGGAAACGGACGACGCGAGCCCCGATCTCAAACGGGGGAACGATGAGGTCGGCGAGAGGCCTGGCGTACCAGGTGTGGCCGGACGGGACACCGTTCCCACCCATGTCGGCATCATCCCCGATGGCAATCGGCGCTGGGCGAAACGTGCGGGAAAGGCGCTGACGGAGACCTACAGTCTCGCGGCCCGGCGTCTCGACGACATCCTCGTCCACCTGGCCGGGCGCGGTGTCCGCTACATAACCGTCTGGCCCTTCTCGCCGCGAAACTGGCAACGCGGGAGGGCCGAGGTATCGGACATCCTGTCGGCGGTGCAGGAATACCTGATCTTCGCGGCCCTGGCCTATCCCAGTCGCGGCTTCCGCTACCGGACGATCGGTTCGATCGGGCGCCTGACGCGTCTGGCGCCGGAGTTGGGTCGTGCCTTGACGGATCTGGAGGCGACAACAGCGGACTGTGCCGGCGCCACGGTCGTCATGGCCTTCGACTACGGCGGGCGGGACGAGATCGTGCGCGCGGTGGCGCGGCTCCTGAGCGCCGGTGTGCGCCCGGACGAACTATCGACCGACCTTCTCGCCCGGCATCTCGACACGGACTTTCTGCCCGACCCGGATCTCGTCATCCGGCCAGGCGGCGACCGCCGGCATTCCGGCTTCCTCCTCTACCAGGCGGAATATGCGGAATACCACTTCACCGAGACGTTGATGCCGGATCTGGTCACGGCGGAAATCGACGCGATCCTCGATCGCTACGCCAGTCGCCGATACAGCCAGTGAGGCGGCCTCAGCCGCTTTCGCGCGGCGCGTACTTGTTCAGGATGCGTTGCAGGGTCCGCCGGTGCATGTTGAGGCGTCGGGCGGTCTCCGAAACGTTGCGCCCACACTGTTCGTAGACCCGCTGGATATGTTCCCAGCGTACCCGGTCGGCCGACATCGGGTTCTCCGGCGGGTCGGGCAGGGGACCGGTCTTGTTGAGGAGGGCGGCTTCGATCTGGTCGGCGTCTGCCGGCTTCGGCAGGTAATCGACCGCACCGGCCTTCACGGCGGCGACCGCCGTTGCGATGTTGCCATATCCCGTCAGGACGATGATCCGCGCGTCGGGGCGCCGTTCGCGCAGGGCGGAAACGACGTCTAGTCCGCTGCCATCACCCAGCCGCAGGTCGACCACCGCGAAATCGGGCGCACCCGCCTTTGCCTTGGCGACGCCCTCCGCGACGCTTTCCGCCGTATCGACCTCGAAGCCTCGCCGTTCCATGGCGATGGCCAGACGCTGGCGCAGCGGCTTGTCGTCGTCGACGACCAGAAGGCTCCGGCCTTCCGGCACCGGGGTATCGTTGGCTTCTTCTTCACTCATGTTCCGTCGCCTCTGGCGGTCCCTCCAGATCGGCGCGTGACCATGCCAGGGCCACCCGGGCGCCGCCGGCCGCGCCGTTCGTGAACGTAATGCGACATCCCAGCCGCGAGAGCAAGTTCTGCGCGATGAACAATCCCAATCCCATATGTTCCCCATCGCCCTCCGGGCCAGCGCGGGTCGACAGATAGGGCTCCCCCAGGCGGTCCAGAAGGTTGGGCGCAAAGCCCGGCCCGTCGTCGACGATTTCGATCCGGACCGTGTCCGCCGACCAGCGGGCGGCGATCCGGACCTCCGTGCGGGCGAACTGGGCGGCATTCTGCACGATCGTGCCGACGCCGTGCTGGAATTCCGCATGGCGCGGGAACTGCGGTTCCGGGCTGTCGGGTGTATCCGGGTCGGGAGCGCCGTCGAAAACGAGACCGACGCCGTCCACCGCATTGGGCGTCGCCGCGAGGTCCAGTTGCGCCATCAGTCCGACCCGCGCGAACGGCGCTTCCCGCTCGGGCGTCTGGGATAGTTGGGCGAGAATGTCCCGGCAGCGCTCCGTTTGCTCGATCAAAAGGGCGACATCCTCCGCCAGCGGGCTGTCCTCCGGCAGATCCCGCCCCATTTCCTTCGCGACCAGGGTGATGGTGGCAAGCGGGCTGCCCAGTTCATGGGCCGCCGCTGCCGCAAGTGCGCCGAGCTGCGAGATCTGCTGTTCCCGGGCGAGGGCGAACTGGGTGGCCGTCAGCGCGCCCGACATCTGGGTCGCCTCCTCCGACACGCTGCCGACATAGGCGGCGATGAAGAGGGTCGCGACGACCAGCGCCTGCCACACACCCATGAGATAGAAATCGGGCAGGGCAAAGCCTGGCGTCTGCCACGGGAACGGCTCGTGCCACAGCCCCAGGATGGTGATACACAGGCCGGCCAGCAGGCCCAGGCCGATGGTGCTGCCGCGCGACAGAACGGTTGCCGAAACCGTGACGGGCGCCAGGATCAGGACGGAGAAGGGATTGTGCAGACCGCCCGTGAGGTAAAGCAGGAGGGTGACCTGAACCAGGTCATAGCCCAGGAAGCCCGCGGCCTGGCGGTCCGGCAGGCTGCGCCCGAGCGGCTGGGTCAGGCTGACGATCAGGTTGAGTGCGACCGACAGCCCGACCACGACCATAGCCGCAAGGTAAGGCAAGCGGAAATCGAGGGCGTAATGGACCAGGGTCAGGGTCACGGCCTGACCGACGACGGCGATCCATCGGATGTTGACCAGGGTGCGCAGGCGCACGCGGCCATAGCTTGCATCGGGCAGGGCGTGGGGACGGATCGCTTCCATGGCGTTCGCTGGCTCGTATCTCGGGACAGCGCCCACTATACAGGCGGCCCGGCCGCCCTGTCGCACTAGAGGCGCCCCATGATCGACGGCGCGGCGATCGCGGTTGAACGGCTGACCAAGCGCTATGACAAGGTTCTGGCCGTCGACAATGTCGACTTCGCGGTACCGCGCGGCCAGACGGTGGCGCTTCTCGGCGGCAACGGTGCGGGCAAGACGACGACCATCGCCATTCTACTCGGGCTGCTCCTGCCGACGTCCGGGTCGGTCCGGGTGCTGGGTGTCGACATGCTGCGTGACCGCTACCGGGCGCTGCCGCGCATGAACTTCTCCTCGCCCTATGTCGACCTGCCGCGGCGGTTGACCGTCTTCGAGAACCTCAGCGTCTACGCCAATCTCTACGGCGTCCCCAAGGTGCGCCGCCGGATCGACCGGCTGGCCGAGGACCTGGATCTGAAAGGCTTCCTCAAACGCCCGACCGGCACCCTTTCGGCCGGGCAGAAGACGCGTGTCACGCTCGCCAAGGCCCTCCTCAACGAACCCGATGTGCTGCTCCTCGACGAACCCACCGCCTCGCTGGACCCGGACACGGGGGACTGGATCCGCACCTATATCGAGCGCTACCAGGCCGAACGACAGGCAACGATTCTCCTCGCTTCGCACAACATGGGCGAAGTCGAGCGGCTCTGTTCCCACGTCCTTATGATGCGTGCCGGACGGGTGGTCGACGAGGGCGCCCCCCGGGC
>CAYGKX010000067.1:7699-13458 GCA_964350225.1 uncultured Rhodospirillaceae bacterium
AATACGCTCGGCCACGATATCCATGGATGGCGCATCGACACCGCACGCGCTGAACCAGTGCTGATCGAGAAGCACGGGCGGCGCAACCTGGAGGAAGTCTTCCTCGACATCGCCCGGCGCGGCCGACCCGACGCGGAAGCCCGGCCATGACCCCGGCCATGGAGACGCGCGGCTTTTCGCCCCGGCGCATCCTGGCGATGGCGCTTCGCTATCTCTACCTCCTCCGCGGCTCCTGGCCGCGGATCCTCGAGCTCATGTACTGGCCGACCCTGCAGATGGTGCTGTGGGGCTTCATGACCCTCTACCTGCTGCAGCATTCCTCCTTTTTCGCCCAGGCGGCGGGCCTCCTGATCGCCGCCGTCCTCCTCTGGGACGTCCTGTTCCGGGGCGAACTGGGGGTGGCGATCTGCTTCCTCGAGGAAATGTGGTCGCGCAACCTCGGCAACATCTTCGTCAGCCCCATCCGGCCCTACGAATTCGTCACCGCGCTGGTCACGATTTCCCTGATCCGGACCCTCATCGGCGTCATCCCGGCGGCGGTGCTTGCGATCTTCCTGTACGACTATTCGATCTTCGACATGGGGCTGCCGCTTCTCGCCTTCTTCATCAACCTGATGGTCATGGGCTGGGCGCTGGGGTTGGTGGTCTGCGGCGTCCTGATGCGCTTCGGCCAGGGCGCGGAGAGCTTCGCCTGGCTGGCGATCTTCGCCATCGCACCTTTCAGCGGAATCTACTATCCGCTGTCCGTCATGCCCGATTGGCTTCAGGTCGTCGCCCGGGCGCTGCCCTCCTCCCATATCTTCGAGGGCATGCGGGCGGTGCTGATCCAGGATACCTTCCGCTGGGACCTTATGATCAACGCCATCTCCCTGAACGCGCTTTACCTGATCATCGGGGGCGGCACCTTCGCCTTGTTCTTCCGCGCGGCGCGGCGCCGGGGGCTGATCCTCACGATGGGCGAATAGCCGGGCGCTCCGGCACGCAATGGCCGGCCATTGCGTATGATACGGACCGTGCCGGCGCGACCGGAAACCGCCGCACAACCCGGCAACCCCTGGGAGACCTGCCATGCGACCGGCGTCAACGCGCGGGCGGCTGTGCGCGCTACCGATACTTTCGATCTGTCTTCTCGTCGCGGCGATGCCGGCGGCCGCGCTGCCGGGCGGGAGGGACGGTCCCGCGATTGTGCCGAGCGTCCCGGGTTGGCAGGCGGCCCAGGCGCGAACCTGCCGACGCCGGATGGGTCCCTACGTCACCCAGCGGCGCGCCTATGAAGTCCGCCGCCAGGCCATTGCCCGGGGTTTTCAGGTCAGCGGTGTCTGGGGTCAGGGCGGCGTCAGCGGCGGCACCCGCGTCTATTTCTTCAACGTCTTCCATCCCTGCTGACGCAGATCAGCCGTCCAGGTGGCCGGCAAGCCGCGCGCGAATCTCGGTGATCGCCTTCGCCGGGCCGGCGCCCGGAGCGGGGGCGAGGCCTTCGATGGCTGGCCTTTCCTGGCCGATCGCGGCGGCGAGGCGATTGCTCAGGGGGTCGCCGTCGGCCTGGGCCCAGCGGGCATGGTCGGCGGCCCCCGGCCGTACGGCGTTCAGGATAGCCGCCGCGGCCAGGGCCGCGGGGCCGTCCAGCAGCACCGGTACCCGCGCCATCCGCGCAGCCAGCAAAGCGCCGGCCATCGCCGCGATGTCCCGCCCGCCGATGCGTGCCAGCAAGGGCAGGGCGTCCGCCTTCGGGTCATCCGGCATCGCCGGCAGGCGCCCGGCCGGCAGCAGCGGGTGCCAGTCCTTCGGCTTGCCACCGAACAGCGCCTGCCCGATGGCCGCCGCGGCGACCGCCGATCCGGGGCTCGCGCTGCCCAGGGAGAGCAGGTCGACACCTTCCTCGACGGCCATCATGCCATAGGCCATCAGGCCCGCCGCCTCGGCCTCCGACAGGGCGGGCTCCATCCGGAAATCGGGCAAAGGCTGCTCGATGGCGAGTTCGTAGACCCTGAGGTCGCAGTCCGCCGCCTCGGCCAGCGCGTAGGCGGGAGAGGTTGCGCCATAAAGCGCGTCGATGGTGCCGCGCACGGTCTCCGTCTCCGCGGCCGCGCCGCCGGGCGCCGCACCGTCGACGGCGGCGAAAAGCGCGATGCGCGGACGTCCCAGCCGGATGGGGTGACGGCCCTGCCAGGACGCGAGCCATGCGGCGAGCCCGGCATCCGCCGGATCTGTCTTCGCCTGGGCGGCGAGGGTGGCCGCGGCGGAGGCCGCGCCCTGGTTCGCGGCGGGCAGTTCGCGCAGGACGGGGGCGATCTGCGCGAAGGACAGGTCCGGGGCGGCCGGGCGGCCGTCGGCCTCTGAATTCGTGTCGGCGGGCATGGCGTCGGTTCTGCAGGTCTGTCAATGGAGCGGGCGCCGGGCTCTAACACGCGATTGCGCCGTGCGCCAGTCGCGGCGGGCGCCTGCCCGGTTTGCCGGTGCCGCGCTTTCCCCTATAACCGGCTCATGGGATCGACGAGGTCCGGGGCGGCGTCCACGATGCCGAAGCCCGGATCGGGACGACGGGAGCCATGGCGGACAAGGATCGGGACGACGACGCCGACCGGGACGACCTCGACGCGGAAAGCGAGCGGCTGGACGCGGACCGGGACGCCTGGCTGCGCGACATCCATATCGCGGCGCTGGTACTGACCCGGGTGCGGCCGGACCCGTCCGCCGGCCTCGATCCGCGCTTGGTGGGACCGGCGGCGGTCGGCCATGCACGGCGCGCTTTCCCCGTCATCGGGCTTGGCATCGGGCTTGTCGGCGCTGCGGCCTATGGCCTCGCCGGCTGGATCGGCCTGTCGCCGCTCGCCGCCGCCATCCTGTCGGTCGCGGCCATGCTGCTCCTGACCGGTGCCCGGGCGGAGGTCGACCTCGCCGGCTTTGCGGAAGGCATGGGCCGGGGCGGCGATACGGGGGCCCGCGGCGCCATCATGTCCGAAGCGCGGCTCGGCTATTACGGCATCGTCACCCTGGGGCTCGTCGTCGCCCTCAAGGTGGCGCTGATCGCGTCGGCCAGCCCCGGCGATGTCGCGGCCGCCAACATCGTCGCGGCCGCCATCGCCGGCCGGACGGCACTGGCGCTGGCAAGCAATGTCGTGGGCGGGGTGGGCGGTGCCACCCTGGGCGGGCTCGCATCGGATGCGGGACGCGGCAACCTGTGGCTTTCCGCCCTTGCGGCCGTCGCGCTCATCCTGCTGTTCCGGCCAAGCTGGGCCGGCGTGCTCGCCATCCCGGTCGCCGCCGTCGCCCTGGTCGCCGCCGCGGGGGTCTGCAAGGCGCGGCTTGGCGGGCTGACCTTCCCCGCCTTCGGTTTCATCGAGCTGTCCGTCGAAATGGCGGTGCTCGTCACCCTAACCGCGATGATCTGAGGCTTCGATGTCCGCGACGACCCGATGGTGGTGGATACGCCATGCCCCCGTGACGACCGACGGCGGCCGTATCTACGGCCAGACCGACATGCCGGCGGATTGCTCCGAGGCGGCGGTGTTCGAAGGCCTGGCCGGCGTGCTCCCGGCGGGTGCGGTGTGGGTGGCGAGCCAGCTGCAGCGCACCCACCAGACGGCTGCGGCCATTCGCGCCGCCGGGCACACGGCGCCGGAGCCGGACGTGGTCGAGGCCCTCGCCGAGCAGCATTTCGGCGACTGGCAGGGGCAGTCGCGGAACGAGATCTTCGCGACCTACGGGGCGGACCACGGCTTCTGGCTGGCGCCGGCCGATCATGCGCCGCCGGGGGGTGAAAGCTTCGCCCAGCTGATGGCGCGGGTTGCCGGCGCCATCGACGACCTCAACGCGCGCCATGCGGGCCGCGACATCGTCGCGGTCGCCCATGGCGGCACGATCCGGGCGGCGATCGGCCATGCGCTCGGCCTCGCGCCGGCCCGCTCGCTGGGTTTCGTCGTCGACAATTGCTCGCTGACGCGGCTTGACCACGTCGACGGCGGGGAGCGGGGCTCGGCCTGGCGGATCGCCGGGTTGAACCTGCGCCCGGGCGTCTGACGCGGCGCGGCGCGCGATGGTACTCGACCCGAAGCTCGTGCCCGCCCTGCCCGACATCGCACCGGGCAACGTGTGGCTGGTCGGTGTCGGCCCGGGAGACCCGGGACTGTTGACCGTCATCGCGCTCCAGGCCCTGCACAGCGCGGACATCGTCGTCTACGACGCGCTGGTCGACACGGCCATCCTCGATCTCGTGCGCCCGGGAACCGAACTCGTCTATGCCGGCAAGCGGGGCGGGCGTCCGTCCCACGACCAGCGCGACATCACCGAACGCCTTGTCGAGATGGCCGAGGCGGGGAACCGGGTCGTGCGCCTGAAGGGCGGCGACCCCTACGTCTTCGGCCGGGGCGGGGAGGAGGCACAGGCCCTCGTGCGCGCGGGCATCCCTTTCCGCATCGTGCCGGGGATCACCTCGGGCATCGGCGGGCTCGCCTATGCGGGCATCCCGCTGACCCACCGCGACACGAATGCCTCGGTCGCCTTCGTCACGGGGCACGGCGCCGACGGCAAGACGCCCCATGGCGTCGATTGGGACGCGCTCTCCCGCGGAGCCCAGACCCTGGTCATCTATATGCCCGTCGGCCACCTGTCGGAGATTTCGGACCGGCTGACCGCGGCGGGGCGCTCCCCGGAGGAACCGGTCGCCCTGGTCGAACGGGCGACCACGCCGGAACAGCGCGTCCTGCAATCGACGCTGGGTACCGTCGCAACCGACGCGGCGCGCCACGGGGTCAACCCGCCCACCCTGCTGGTCGTTGGTGGCAACGCGGCCTTCGCGCGTGACCTCTGCTGGTTCGCTCCGCAGGGGGTGATCGGCGGGGACGCGGCGTAGCGCGCCGGAACCGCAACCGGCTTCCGCCGTTACGTCCCGCGTGCGACGAGAAGGTGGCGGAAACCCCCCGTAGCCTCTAATGTCCGCCGGCTTCGGAAGGCTGCTGGAAAATCCGTATACGGATTTATTGGTTGCCTATTTTTCGGGCACTCGCTACCGTTGCGGTATGGTGCGCTGCACAATGGCGGAGTCGGACAACTGCCGACAGGCGCACCGGCCGGAACGTTCCGCCGAAATCACCCACGGTTCTCTTTCATGCTTTACGCCTTGTACGACTGGCAGAAGACGGCGCTCGAGCCGGTTCGCCTGATGGCCATCGCTGGCCAGCAGTTCTTCGGCAACCCGCTGCTTCCCGCCTTCGATACCCGGTATGGCCGGGCGATGGCGGCGGCGTGCGAGCTGGTCGAGCGGTCGATCCGCCGCTACGGCAAGCCGCCCTTCGCGCTCGACACCACGAAGATCGACGGCAAGACCGTCCGGGTGATCGAGGAAGTCGTCCTCTGCAAGCCGTTCTGCGACCTTCTGCATTTCGAGCGGGATACCAAGCGCAGCGACCCGACCGTTCTCGTCGTCGCCCCCCTGTCCGGCCACTACGCGACGCTTCTCCGCGGCACCGTAGCGGCGCTCCTGCCGGACCACGACGTCTATATCACCGACTGGATCGACGCCCGCGAGGTTCCGCAGATGCGGGGCGACTTCGGGCTGGACGACTATGTCGACTATGTCATCGAGTATCTGGAGTATCTGGGGCCGGACACCCACGTGATCGCCGTCTGCCAGCCATCGGTGCCGGTGCTCGCCGCCGCATCGATCATGGCGGCGGAGAAGAACCCGGCGCGTCCCGCGTCCATGACCCTCATGGGCGGGCCGATCGACACGCGGATCAACCCGACGCAGGTCAACGAAT
>CAYGKX010000068.1:0-13270 GCA_964350225.1 uncultured Rhodospirillaceae bacterium
CACGGTCGGCCTGTTCGGCGGCGGCGGGGTCGACACCATCGCGGCGGGGAGTGCGACGGAGATCGTCATCTCCGGCGGCGCGGGCAGCGACATCCTGATTGCCGGCGCCGGAACGGAGACCTTCTTCTACGACGCGGCCACGCTCGCGGGCACGGATATCGATACGATCACCGATTTCGGCACGGGCGACGACAAGTTCGACGTTTCCGAGCTGCTCGGTGACGGGCCGATCGATGGGTCAAATGTTAATCTTGCTGACGGAGGATCCAATTCTACCCTTGTCCAGGTAGATACCGGTGGAGGGTTCGAGACCATTGCCGAGTTGGCGAATGTCGATTTCGGTACGGGTCCGACCATCCAGGACGAGGGCGGCGGCCAGTTCACGGTCGTCTGACACCCCGGAAGGGGAAGGAAGGATCCGATGGACGAGACGTTCGGCATCGATGACACCGGCAGGACGGGCGCCCGCCGCACCGCGATCGCGGCGGAGCGATAGCCCATGCCGGATAGTGGAAGTTACGACCGGCTGGACGTGCCGGCCCTGAACGATGCGCGCCCGGAGGGCGGCGCGGGTGCCCTTCCGGGCGACCCGCTGGCCGCCGCGCTCGTCTTCATGACCCGCTATTTCGGCCGGCCGCAGCCGCACATGGCCCTCGTCGCCGGCTTGCCGCTGGTCGACGGACGGCTGTCGCTCGACGTCCTGGACGCAGCGGCGAGTCGGGCCAGGCTCTCGGTCGAGGTGGTGCAGACCGATCCCGGGCGGCTCGACGACCTCTCGCTTCCGGCCATCGTCTGGCTGAAGGACGACGGTCTCCGGGTCGTGGTCGAACGGGTCGGGCGCGGCGGACGGGCCAAGTTCGTCCTGGCGGACCCGACGCGGGAGGACGCGACGACCCTCATGAAGGCGCGGGAGCTGTCGAAGCGGTCGACGCGCGACGTCGTTCTCGTCCGGCCGGCGTTCGACTTCGACCGCCCGGCGCGCCTTGTCGACACCGCCGGGCGCGGCGACTGGTTCTGGAGCGCCTTCCGGCAGAATTTCGGCATCTTCGGGCAGATCGCGCTCGGCACGATCGTCATCAACCTGCTGGCGCTCGCCCTGCCGCTTTTCATGATGAACGTCTACGACCGCGTGGTTCCCAACAACGCGATCGAGACCCTGTGGGCCCTCGGCATCGGGGTCGGGGTCGCGGCGATCCTGGACTTCATCCTGCGCGGCGCCCGGGCCTACATGATCGACGTCGCCAGCCGGCGATCGGACGTCGTGCTGGCCAACCGTATCTTCCAGCGCCTGCTGGGCGTCCGTCTCGGCGCCCAGCGTATCGCCTCCGGCGCCCGGGCCAACATGCTTCGGGAATACGAGACGGTCAGGGAGTTCTTCAACTCCTTCACGGTCGCGACCCTGGGCGACATGCCCTTCATCCTGCTGTTCATCCTGGTGGTCTGGCTGATCGCGCCGGGTGTCGCCATTGTGCCGACCGTGACCGTTCCGATCGTGCTCGTCCTGGCGCTGCTCGCCCAGCTGCCGCTGAGCCGCATTGTCAAGCGGAGCTTCAACGACCAGAGCAACAAGAACGGCGTCCTGTTCGAATCGCTTGGCGGGTTGGAGACGATCAAGGGCATCGGCGCGGAAGGCTGGTCCTCCGCGCGGTGGGAGCGGGCGGTCGCGTCGTCCATCCGCTCGTCCGTCTCCGCGCGGATCGTGGCGAGCTTCAGCCAGAACCTGATCATACTGGCGCAGCTGGTCTCGACCGTCGCGCTCGTCGCGGTCGGCGTCTTCGCCATCCAGGAGGGCACGCTCACCGCCGGCGGCCTGATCGCGGCGGTCATCCTGAACAGCCGCGCACTCGCCCCCCTCATGCAGATCGCCAACATGCTGACCCGGATGCATCAGGCACGGGTCGCGTTCAAGGCCCTGAACGAGCTGATGAGCCTTCCCGTCGAGCGGCGCGGGGCTGGATCCTATGTCCACAAGCCGAACTTCGACGGGGCCATCAAGGTCGAGAACCTTTCCTTCGCCTATCCGGGAACCGGCCAGCGGGTGCTGGACGACGTATCCTTCGCGATCCGGCCGGGCGAACGGGTCGGGGTCGGCGGCGGCATCGGGTCCGGCAAGAGCACACTGCTCCGCCTGTTGCTCCAGCTCTACGAGCCGGAAGGTGGCCATATCCTCTATGACGGCACCGACGCCCGGAACATCGACCCGGCCGTGCTGCGCGGGTCGATCGGTTACGCGCCCCAGACCGGCGATGTCTTCACCGGCACGATCCGAGAGAACATCGCGATGGGCGCGCCCTATGTCGACGATGCGGCGATCGAGCGGGCCGCGGCCCTGTCAGGCGCGGCGGAGTGGATCGGCCGGCTGCCCTCGGGCCTCGATACCGAGGTCGGGGAGCGCGGCTGCAACCTGTCCGGCGGCCAACGGCAATCGGTCGCTCTCACCCGGGCCTTTCTCCGCGAGCCGCCCATCCTGTTTCTCGACGAACCGACAAGCGAGCTGGACGGCGGGCTGGAGGCCCTTTTCCTCAAGCGGCTGCGTCTCGCATTGCCTGGCCGGACCCTCGTGATGGTCGCGCATCGATCGGCGGCGCTCGCCGTCGTCGACCGTCTGATCGTGGTGCAGAACGGCAAGATCGCCATGGACGGGCCCAAGGACAAGGTGCTCGCCGAGTTGCAGAAGCTGCGGCAGGGGCCCGTTCCATCGGGCGCCGAGGCGAGAACGGCGGCGACGATTTCCGGTGTCGCCTCATCCGGGAAGGAGGCCATCGGCGAGGCAGCCACGGCCACGATGCCTGCGACCCCGAGCGTCGCGACCCCGGGCGTGGCGACCCCGACGGGGGCCACCAAGCGGCCGGAAGACGTGGGATCCGCGCCGCGCCGCGCCGCACAGGCGGCGACAACCCTGACCCGGCGGAGGAAAGACGATGCCTGATCGGAAGAACCGTCGCGACGGGGCCACCGCCTTGGGCCCACTGACCAGCGTCAGCGCCCCGCTGACCCGGAAGCCACGTCTGCTGGCGCGCCTGAGCCTGATGGTCGTGGTCCTCGGCTTCGGTGCCGCGCTCGCCTGGGCCTATTTCACCCAGCTTGAGGAGTTTACCGCCGGCAACGGCCGTGTGATTCCGGCGAGCAAGGTGAAGCTTGTGCAGAATCTCGAGGGCGGAATCGTCAAGGATATCCTCATCAAGGACGGCCAGCGCGTGAAGGCGGGCGAGATCATCTTCCGCATCGATCAGACCGGTTCGGGCTCCAACTACAAGGAACGGGTCGAGCGGCTGGCCGGCATGCAGGCGCAGGTCGCTCGTCTGACGGCGGAGGTGAATGGCGACGTCCCGGCCTTTTCCTCCGCGCTGAAGAAGAGCCATCCGGAGTTTGTGAAGCGTGAACTGCGGCTCTATACGACCCGCCAGCGGGAGCACAAGGCCGCGCTCAAGGCCCTGACCGAACAGATCGGGCAGCGCGAGCGGGACGTCGAGCAGGCGGAAAGCCGCGAGAAATATGCGCGGGAACTGGTCAAGAAGGTGCGCGAGGAGATCGCCTTCACGAAGCCGCTGGTCCGGCAGGGCCTGACCTCCAAGGTCGATTTCCTCAAGCTGGAGGTCCGGGAGATCGAGCTGCGCCGGGAGATCGACACCCAGTCGCTGACCGCCCGCAAGGGCCAGCAGGCGCTGGCGGAGGCCAAGCAGCGGCTGGCGGAGAAGAAATCGGCCTTTCGGGCTGAGGCGCTCAAGGAGCTCAACAAGGTCGAGGTGGAACTCGCTGCACTGAAGGAAGCGATCAAGCTCTATCGCGACCGGGTGGACCGCGCGGAGGTGCGCTCCCCGGTGAACGGCATCGTGAAGGCCGTCAAGGTGACGACACGGGGGCAGGTCGTGACGCCGGGTATGGATCTGGCTGAGATCGTGCCCGTTGACGACACGCTGCTGGTCGAGGCGGATATCCGCCCGTCGGATGTCGCCTTCCTCTATCCGGGACAGCGGGCGACGGTGAAGATCACCGCTTACGACTACACGCTCTACGGCTCTCTCGAAGGCAAGCTGGAAAGCATCAGCGCGGATACGATTCAGGACAAGGATGGCAACCCCTTCTATCGGGTCACCGTGCGGACCAACCGGAACTATCTGATGGATCGGGGCAAGAAGCTCCACATCATTCCGGGCATGGTGGCGCGTGTCGACGTCCTGACCGGGAAGAAGACGGTGCTGAGCTATCTTCTGAAGCCGATCAACCGTATCCGGTCGGACGCGCTCCGGGAGCGGTAGAAAGAAGCGGCGGTCGCCGGCCGGCTCAGTCCGCCGCGGTCGCGACCCGGATGCCGTACCGGTCGAGGATGTCCAGCGCGGAGAATTCCCGGATCGACGTCAGCGTTCCATTCTGCCGCGCGTAACGGCCCTGGTTTCCGCGGGATCGTGCAAAACCGACCCGGAACAGACGGGCGGCCCGGGAGTAGCGGGCGTTGGCGGTCGGCTCACCCAGCGCCACCGATATCAAGTGGCGTCCGCCCATGCGCGCGGTCGCGACGAAGCTGTATCCGGAGCGTGTGGTATATCCGATCTTCATACCCTCGATCGCCCAATGGCCGCGCAGGAACGTGTTGGCGGTACGGTAGTACCGGCCGCGATAGCGCATGTCGGCCTGACGGAAATAGGCGAACTTTTCGGGGTGATGCTGGAGAAGCGCGCGCGCCAGCCGCGCCATGTCGCGTGCCGTCGTCATCTGGCCCGGGAGGTCGAGGCCGGTCGCGTTCCGAAAGCGTGACCGGGTCATGCCAAGACGACGGGCGGTTGCGGTCATGAGCCAGGCAAACCGGCGCTCCGAACCGGCGATCGCCTCCGCCGCGACGACCGCGGCGTCGTTGGCCGAGCGGACGACGATTGCCGAGATCACATCGCGCACGGAGATCCGCTCGTCGAGGCTGAGATACAGCTTGGAGGCGGGCTGCAAAATGGCGCGCCGGGAGACGCGCCACTTCGTGTCGAGGCTGAAGCGTCGATCGGCCAGGCCGTCGAAGACCAGGTAGAGCGTCATCATTTTTGAGAGTGACGCCGGAGGATGAGGGCGGTCGGCGTTCGCGGACAACAGGACCACACCGGTATCCGCGTCAACCAGTATGCCTTTCAGGCTGCGGGCCCCCGCCGGCGCGGCTTCGCTCAATCCTGTCGCGAGCAGGGTCAGTCCGAAGAGCAGGGCTATCGGCGCGCGACGGCGTCCGTCTGCGGTACTAAGCCCTTTGTCCCTATTGCCGCACAGCGACTTTGGCATTGACGCGCTCCCCCGGGCCGCTTGTTAAGCAAACTTGATTACCTAACCTGCGAAAACCTTAAACACCCGTTTGAAGGCACTGCAAACCGAATCTGCTAATCCCTTGATAATTATACAGAAATATTACACATACTTTACACTGATTAAAGAATTTTTAGCATTAAAAAAAGGCTGACGTATTTTGCCGCCTGGCGAATGGTTAATGCGCGGGGCGCGATATCTGGTTGGTCGCAGCGCCTGGGGCACAATACTCTTTGTAATATTTCAGTGTAGAAATGCTTTTTTAACCGACAAATAATTACTTTGATTCCGAACTATTCAAGGCTGTTTACGAATTTGCCACCTTATCTATTTCTTGATATTTCTGAAAAAGATCACGCAACGGGAGCCTTCGTGTGGCGTGGCGCCGGGATCGGGGATAAACTGATGTTCCCTCTCGAGATAGCAGGTGCGATATGCCATCGTTATTCCGCCGTCCGTCCGGACCGGATTCGATTGCCGCCCGCCGGTGGGACGGACGGGAGTCGCCTGTCAACGCCGGTCGCCTACGCCGTGGCGGATTGTATCTTCCTCCGGTGATGTTGCTCCTGTGTGGTGCCTTGGCTTTCTTGCCGGGTGCCGCCCGGGCGCAGGGGGCGTCGCCGCTCGGTGTGTGGGCGACCGCAGGCGGCAAGAGCCATATCCAGGTCTATCGCTGCGGCTCTTTTCTGTGCGGCAAGATCGTCTGGCTGAAACAGCCGAACGGCAAGGACGGCAAGCCGGCCAGGGACAGGCATAATCCGGACCCCGGCAAGCGCAGCCAGCCCATCGTCGGACTTCGGATCATTTCCGGCCTGAAACCGGGCGCCAGTGCGACCGAGTGGAAGGATGGGACCGTATACGACCCGGAAAACGGCAAGTCCTATGGGGTTCAAATCACTCTGTCGGGCGCCGGGAAGCTCGCGGTTCGAGGCTACGAGGGGCTCCCCATGCTGGGCGAGACAAAGACCTGGACCCGAGTGAAATAGGGCTCTGTGCGAGACGGGGGATCCGATTGACGGGGCCGGTGGCTTCTAGGGTTCCGACACCATGAAGATATCCGGCCGCGCGTCCGCATATTCGCGGGCATAGGCCAGTTCGCCGGCGCTCTCGGCATGGATGGTGAACAGCGGCTGGCCGCGCAACACCGTCTCGGCCAGCCGCACATGCAACTCGACACCGGCTGCAGGATCGGCTGGCGCGCCCGCCAGCTTTGCGATCTTGGCCAGGCGCCGGTTGTCGATGGCCCCCACGTGACCGCCGTGGGCGGCGCATATGGCGCGACGGTAGGGGGCGTGCGGCGGCGTCCGCATCCCGCCCTGCGCGTCGCAGATTTCCTGGAACTTGTCCCAGGCGGCCCCGCTCTCCAGCGTTTCCCGGGCGCGCCGCGGCCCCTCGCCCTGGCGCGCGGCACCCCCGATCTCCAGGACGTGGCCAGCGAGCAGCAGGGCGCGCCGCCGCAGGTCCTGCGGGGCGTCATGGTCCTCCCGCAGCACCGCCAGGACGTCGCGCGCCTCCAGGGCCGGGCCGATGCCACGGCCTACCGGCTGCTGCCCGTCGGTCTGGACGATGACGGTCGTCAAACCGAACGTCTCGGCCGCATCGGCAAGAAGGCGGGTGAGGCGGGCCGCGTCTTCCTCCGAGCGTATCTTCGCCGTCGCCCCGATCGGCATGTCGAGGACGAGATGGGTCGAACCCGCCGCGATCTTCTTTGACAGGACAGAAGCGACCAGCTGACCCTCGCTGTCGATGTCGAGGGCGCGCTCAACGACGATCAGGACGTCGTCGACGGGGCTGAGCCGGACCGATCCACCCCAGACGATACAGGCGCCCCTGCGTTCGACCACCGCCCGCATATGGGCACGGTCCAGTTCGACCGGAGCCAACGTCTCCATCGTATCCGCCGTCCCGGCAGGAGACGTGATGGCGCGGGAAGAGGTCTTGGGCATGGTCAGCCCATTGGCGGCTGCGATCGGGACGACGATCGGCGTCGTCCGGTTGCCCGGCAGGCCGCCCACGCTGTGCTTGTCGACGACGATTTCCCGGCCCCACTCCAGCCGGTCGCCCACGTCGGTCATCGCCCGGGTCAGACCGAGGATTTCGTCCGGGTCCATTCGCTGGCCGGCGCAGGCGGAGATGAAGGCGGACAGGTCGATGTCGGAATAACGGCCCCGGTCGATATCCTTAACGATCTCGCGCAACTGTTCGCCGTCGAGCCGCCGGCCATAGAGTTTCGCGCGGACATGGGCGAGGCTCTCCAGCGGCTGAGGATGGGTGACGCGCAGGATGTTGCCTTCCGTCGCCGCAAGGGCGCGCCAGGCGGCTTCAGACAGGCTCGCGGCGTCCTGCGGCAGCAGGTCGCCAACCGTCTGATGAATTGTCGCGATGATCGACCGCCCGCCCAGATGGACGCGGATGCGCGCGCGGGCGGCGAAGCCTTCGGCGCGGCAAAGGGGGCTGTCCGCGGGCAGATACAGGACATGCTCCTGTCCCGTATCCAGCCCCAGCCGTACCAGGCGCAGCGGCAGGGGCGTGTCGTCCGGCCCGGCGATGTCGTCGGGTCGGGGACAGACGTCCGGCCGGGGGTCGTCGTCGTCCATCATCACACCCTTCTCACAGGTCGACCCGTTCGAGGTGGTCCGGGACCGTGGCCTCCCATCCCAGCTCCTCCCGGATACGAATCCTCAGCCGGTCGGCGCTCGCCGGCTCGCCATGGGTCACGAACGTCATGCGCGGCGGCCGCCGAAAACTGCGCAGCCAGTCCAGGATTTCGTCGCCGTCCGCATGGGCGGACAGCATATCCAGTTCCCGAACCTTGGCACGGATCGGCACGTAGGCGCCGTGGATCTTGACCGATTCGGCCCCATCGATCATCGCCGCGCCGCGTGTGCCGCCGGCCTGGAAACCGGTGAAGAGGATCGTGCAGCGCGGGTCGGGGCCATAATGCTTCAGATGATGCAGGATGCGGCCGCCGGTCGCCATGCCGCTCGCCGAGACGATGACCTTTGGTGCGGGGTCCCGGTCGAGGGCCTTCGACGCCTCGACATCGCGGACATAGACGGCGCTTGCCGATAGCCGCCGGCTCGCGGCGGCACTCAGGCGGTGGGCTTCCGGATGGGCGTGGAAGATGTTGCTCGCATCGATGGCCATCGGGCTGTCGAGATAGATGGGAATGTCCGGTATCCGCTTCGCCCGTTTCAGCCGGTCGAGATAATAGAGGACGGTCTGGGTCCGCCCGACGGCGAAGGCGGGGATGAGGAGGGTTCCGCCACGCGCCACGGTCGTAACCAGAATGTCGGCGAGGGCGGCGGCCGGGTCGTCGCCGCCATGCCGCCGGTCGCCATAGGTGGATTCCACGACAAGATAGTCGACGTCGAACCCGGTTGCCGGGTCGACCATGGTCGGGCTGTCCGGCCGCCCCAGGTCGCCGGAGAAAAGGAGGGACGTCCCAGCCGCCTCCATGCCGACGATGCTTGCGCCCAGTATGTGGCCGGCGGGATGGAACGTGGCCGTGGCCCCGCCGGGCAGGGCCACGGTCTCGCCGAAGGCTGCGCCCTGGAAGCGGGGCAGGACGGCCGCCGCATCCGCCTCGGTATAGAGCGGCAGGGCGGGGCGATGCTTGGAAAAGCCGTGCCGGTTGGCGAATTCCGCCTCCCGCTCCTGGAGGAACCCGCTGTCCGGCAGCAGGATCCCGCACAAGTCGATCGTCGGACGGGTCGCGTGGATCGGACCGGCGAAACCGTCGCGCACCAGACAGGGCAGATAGCCGCTGTGGTCCAGGTGAGCGTGGGTGAGCACGACGGCGTCGATCGAGGCAGGCGGAACCGGAAAGGATCGCCAGTTGCGCAGGCGCAGCTGCTTGTATCCCTGGAACAGGCCGCAATCGACGAGGATCCGCGCCGACCCGGTCTCTGCCAGATATTTCGACCCGGTGACGGTCCCGACACCGCCAAGAAAGTGTAGCTTCACTCAAGCCCCGCTCAGTATCGCGCCGTTCGCGTTACCCGGATAGACCTCAACGAAGCGGATTGCCCTGATCCACATCAAGCGGCTTCTCCAACGCTTGATACACCGCAAAGACGCCGCCGCCGGGGTCCGTATGATGCTTTGCATTTATGGCGCGCCGTCGCTCACCCGGTCGGAAGGGTCCCCAACCACTTCACCCTATCGGTCCTCAAGGCGGATATCGGTTCCGTCGGCGGGCATATCCGGCCCTCCGCAGCGCAGTTGCACACCGTCTGCCGCGATGTCGACGGACACCCCGGAGAGGTAGAGCTCGACCAACATGTGGGCTACGCGGTCGACGTTGTCGCCATCCGGGTGACCCGCTTGGACGGAACCGGTGCGCACGGCGGACGTTGACGGCGACGGATGGCGGTGCCGGAAAACGAGGAGAACGGCATGAGAAAGATTGTCACCTGGGTCGCGGTCGCCGACAGCGGGCGGGCTCACATTCTTGAGAATGACGGGCCGGGACGTGGGCTCAGCCCTGTCGCCGATGCGGCCTGGGAAGCGAGCGTTCCGGCCGGCCGCGACATCATGGCGGACCGGCCGGGTCGCAGCTTCGACAGCAAGGGAGCGGGGCGCCACGCGATGGAGCCGGCCTCCGATCCGCGCACGTTGGAGAAGGAGGCCTTTCTGAGCGGCGTCGCGGACCATCTTGGAGAGGCCGCACGGAAAGGCCGATATGATCGGCTTATCCTCGTCGCGGCGCCGACCGCGCTCGGTATCCTCCGTCAGAACCTGCCCGGCGAGGCCCGGGCAGTGCTTCATGGGGAGGTCGACAAGGACCTGACCAAAAAGTCGGCGGCCGACGTCGCAACCCGGCTTGAAGGGCTGATGGACGTCTAGCGACCGGCCCTTTGCGCCGTACGGCTCGCAGCCGTGCGCCTGGTCATCCCGCTCCCGATCCGAACGAGGACCAGCGCGGTCAGCCCGCCAAGGACGAACGTGGCCGAAAAGGCCCCGGCGAGCGCCGCTACGGAAAGGCCACCCCCGGAGAGTTCCCAGCCATGGGGCACGCCGTGGATCAGCGCAAAGGAACTGAGCACGGCGCCAGTCGCCAGCCATCCACGGTTCGCGAAGGCGACGGCCCAAAGCCACAGGGCGGCAGCAGAGAGGCCAACGGCGATCTCCAGCGAGGGCCAGGCCGGTATCGCGGGGCTGATCGCGGCGCCGGCCATCAACATGCCGGCAAAGACCAGTGGGATGCGCCACAGGTCCGACCCGCCGCGGCGCGCGGCAACGACACCGACGGCGAGGATCGCCAGCAAATGATCGAGGCCGGTCAGGGGGTGGAGAAAGCCGGCGAGGAAGCCCTCACCGGCCGACGCGGCTCCTCCATGCGCATGGGCGGAGACCGGCAGCAGCAGGATTCCAGTCGACAGGAACGCGTTTCGAAGGCAAGCGGGGGACATTACGATTTCCTTTAGGCCGTGGATCGGGCGGGTAGCGCCGGTTTGGGTGCAACGACGGCGGGCGTCAGGCCGCCGGTCTCGACGATGAAATCGACGACCTCGGCGACACCCTTGCCGCCCTTGATGTTGGTGAAGACGAAGGGGCGGTCGCCCCGCATCCTGCGCGCGTCCCGGTCCATCACCCCCAGGTCGGCGCCGACCAGCGGTGCAAGGTCGATCTTGTTGATGACCAGAAGATCCGACCGGGTGATGCCCGGACCGCCCTTGCGCGGGATCTTGTCGCCGGCGGAAACGTCGATGACGTAGATGGTGATGTCGGCAAGATCCGGGCTGAAGGTCGCTGCCAGGTTGTCGCCGCCGGATTCGATGACGATCAGGTCCAGGGCCGGGAAGGCCCGGTTCATCTCCTCCACGGCCGCCAGGTTGATCGAGGCGTCCTCGCGGATCGCCGTGTGCGGGCAGCCGCCGGTCTCCACGCCCGCAATACGTTCGGTCGGGAGGGCGCCGGACCGGTTCAGGAACTCCGCGTCCTCCCGCGTGTAGATGTCATTCGTGATGACGGCCATGTCGAAGCGGTCGCGCATCGCCTTGCAAAGGGCGTCTGTCAGCGCGGTCTTGCCGGACCCGACGGGGCCGCCGATGCCGACCCGGAGAGGGCCGTGGGGGGAGAAGGTCATGATCGGAAGAGCCTCGTATACTGGGTTTCATGGCGCATGCTGGCGAGATCGGCGGCGGGGGTGGCTGTGCCGACACTGTCGATGTCGTGCAGGCTGGCGGCGAGCCGGGCGAGCTCGACCACCGGTTCAAGTGCGGCGATGGCCCGTTGCCCGTCGCGCTGGCCAAGGGGAATGAGCCGCATGCCGGCGGACACCAGGTTTGCGGAGAACTCCGTCAGGTAGGCCGAGACGGCGAGATCCGCTGGGATCTCGTGGGAGGCGGCGGCGACGCCCACCGCGATGGGGAACACGACCCGGCAGGACAATTCTCCCAAATTTTCGATTTCCGGTGTCGCCCAGGCGTCGCCGACGGCGGAAAGGAAGGCCGCGCCCTGGGCTGCGGTCTGGTGCGCGATCTCGGCGCTCGGCACAAGTGTCGCGCCGAGAGACGCGGCTCGATAAAGCTCCGACATGTCGTCCCGCCCGGAGGCGTCCCACGCGGCGCGCAGAAGAACGGCATCGGTCTGGCCTGCGCCGTAGCGCAAGATCGTCGCGATCCATTCGATCAGGCTGTCCCGATCCCGTATCTTGCCGTCCTCGATGGCCTGTTCGAGGCCGTGGGAGTAAGAGAAGGAGCCGATCGGAAAGGCCGGCGACAGCCATGTCATGAGGCGATAGAGGTCCGAGGTTCGCATATCAGGTGCTCCGTTTGCCGAACGATGGAGCGGCCGCCTGGGCGTGCCTGTGCCGAAGACCTCCGGGGGCGCGGCGATTATTGCGGTCGGGGCTCCCGGGAGGCTCATGGGACTGCCCAGAGGACTGCCCAGAGGACCGCCCAGAGGATTGCCCTGGGGAGTGGTCACCATGCCCGTGCCCGTGCCCGTGCCCGTGCCCATGCCCGTGCACATGTCCATGCCCGCTGGGGATGCCATGATCGCCATAGGCCCCGCCCTCCGGCGTGAAGGGCCGGTCGACCCGGCGGACCCGGGCGCCGAGGCCCTGCAACATGGCCTCGATCACATGGTCGCGGCGGATGTAGATCGTCGTGCCGTCGATCTCGGTTGGAAGGTGCCGATTGCCGAGATGCCAGGCCACCCGGACCAGGTGGCGCAGGTCCGTACAGGTGACCTCCGCCAGGGGTTCGGGGGCGGTCGCGACGGCAATCCAGCCCCCCTCTATCAAACGCACTCCGTCATTCTCATGCAAAACAACGGCGGTCGGCAGATCGAGGAGGAAGCTCTCGCCCCCGTCGTCGGTCAGGCGGATCCGGCGCCGCGACCGCGAGTCGTAGTCGAGGGTCGCTGTGGCGCGGCGTTCTTCGACGGGCCAGGCGCCCGCTGCGGCATGTTCGATTGCGCGTCTCATCCCGTACCGTCCGTCAGAAGAGGAAGTAGCGTTGGGCGAGGGGCAGGACCTCCGCCGGTTCGCAGGTCAGGAGTTCGCCATCCGCCCGGACGGTGTAGGTCTCCGGGTCGACCTCGATCTCCGGCTTGGCGTCGTTGTGGATCATCTGTGCCTTTCCGACTGCGCGGATGCCCTGTACCGGCAGCACTGGGCTTGTGAGGCCCAACCGGTCCGGCACGCCGGCGTCGACCCCCGCCTGGGACAGGAAGGTGACGCGGCTTGCCGCCATCGCCCCGCCGAAGCCCGCAAACATGTACCGGTAGTGCACCGGTTCCGGCGTCGGGATGGAGGCGTTGGGATCGCCCATCGGGGCGGCGGCAATGGTGCCGCACTTCAGGATCAGGTCGGGTTTCACGCCGAAGAATTCCGGCTTCCACAGCACCAGGTCGGCCAGCTTCCCGACCTCGACGGAGCCGACATGCTCCGCGACGCCGTGGGTCAGCGCTGGGTTGATGGTGTATTTGGCGATGTAGCGCTTGACCCGGAAATTGTCGTTGCGCTCGCTGTCCTCCGGCA